>NZ_JACYVY010000022.1:0-165506 GCF_017151825.1 Staphylococcus sp. EG-SA-18 | reverse complement strand
AAACTAAGTCATTAAGATTTAATTTACCATTTCTAATATTTTGACTCCTTAAAAATGGTATGCCTTTGTTTGTATAGTTTTCACTTCCACCTTTGGGAGTCTTTCCACTACCTATTTTGGTAGTAAGGTCCCCTAACTTCTTCTCTTCCCATTCGCCTTCAAACCCTGGGAACCTCAACTCTGGCACATTTTTCTTTTGTGTATTACTCATCTTTCAACACCCCAAGTTCTTTCAGGTATGCATTGATTTCTTGTTCAACTTCTGCGATTTCTTTGTCGATATTTTTCAAATCTTGTTGGACTTGATCTAAATCAATCGGTGCTTCTTCTTCGAATGTATCGACATATCTCGGTATGTTTAAGTTGTAATCGTTATCGGCGATCTCTTGTAATGTCGCACTGTAGCTATATTTATCAATTGTTTCCTTACGCTTATATGTGTTAATAATGCGTTCGACTTGGGCATCGGTTAAATGGTTTTGATTTTTTCCTTTTTCAAAATCATTGGATGCATCGATAAATAATACATAGTCTTCTTGTTGGCGACATTTTTTAAATACTAAAATACATGTTGGAATACTTGTCCCATAGAAAATATTGGCTGGTAAGCCAATCACGGCTTCTAAGTAGTTCTTTTCTTCAATTAAATAACGACGAATGACACCTTCTGCAGCACCACGGAATAAGACACCATGTGGGAGTACAACGGCCATGGTACCTTCATCGTCTAAGTAATGTACCATGTGTTGAATAAAGGCAAAGTCTGCTTTGGACTTTGGCGCAAGTTTGCCGTATCCGCTGAATCGTTCGTCATTTTCAAATTTTGAATCTGCTGTCCATTTCGCACTGTATGGTGGGTTCGCAATAACCGCATCAAATGTATGTCCTAAAAAGGCTGGATTTTCCAACGTGTCATCATTACGGATATCGAAATTTTCATAACGTACATCATGTAATAACATGTTCATGCGTGCTAAGTTGTAAGTGGTATTGTTACGTTCTTGACCGAAATAACGATACACTTGCGTTTCTTTACCAACACGTAACAATAATGAACCGGAACCACATGTTGGGTCGTACACATG
The DNA here is from genome assembly GCF_017151825.1 of Staphylococcus sp. EG-SA-18. Classification (NCBI taxonomy): domain Bacteria; kingdom Bacillati; phylum Bacillota; class Bacilli; order Caryophanales; family Staphylococcaceae; genus Staphylococcus; species Staphylococcus sp. EG-SA-18. The sequence goes on along the minus strand of NZ_JACYVY010000022.1, from coordinate 164,421 downwards.
ACGTAATTTATCTTTACCGTCTGTGACAATCTTCGCCAGTATCTTAGATACTTGTTGTGGTGTATAGAACTCGCCTGCTTTTTTACCTGCTGTCGCCGCAAAGCGCCCAATTAGGAATTCATATGCATCACCTAACATATCAATTTCCATATCACTGTGAACAAATGGTAAATCGTCAAGATTAACCATGACTTTAGAGATTAAAGCAGTACGTTCTTTGACATTGTTACCTAGTCGCGTTGAACTTAAGTCCATATCGCTGAACAGTCCGATAAAGTCATTTTCACTTTCTTCACCTAATGTTGATGTTTCAACTTTACGAATTGCCGTCGCCAGATGTTCGATATCGAAATCTTGCGTTTCAATTTCACGAATCATCGCACTGAATAAATCTTGTGGTTCAATGAAGTAACCGACTTGATCAATTAATTCAGCTTTTAAGTCTTCACGATATTCTTCATCTGCCCATGTCTCTTGATACGTGATATCTTCACCTGCCAACGCATCTGCATATTCTTGTTCTGCTTTTTCGGATAAGAAGCGATAGAAAATCAAGCCTAAAATGTAATTACGGAATTCACTCGCATCCATGTTCCCTCTTAAATCATTCGCAATCGACCATAATTTTTTATGTAATTCAGCTTGTTGCTGACGTTGTTTTTCAGTAATAGACATGTGATTCCTCCGCCTTTGAATAAGTAATTTATCTCTTTGTGTAATAGATTTATTATAACATTTGGGTATGTTGCGATGTTGAGAATTTTGATGTTGGTGGTGGAATTTTTATATTTATGAAAATTGGGGTAGAATCCATGAAACGTAAACCAAAACAGCTTAACGACGATATCGATTGATGCATCCTTTTGGTAAGGTATGCGCATCAATTTACTTTTCATCGTTAAGCCGCTTCAATTACTTTTTATTATTCGTAATTATTTACTTTAAGTTAACTTCAATATCTTTAATTTGTTTGCTTTCTATGACTTCCCCCATATATTTGAATTTTAATTTAGATCTTAAATCAAGGTTATAAAAACTGCCATCTTTCAAGCTAATTTTGACCCTACCATCTTTTGAGATTGTTTTATAAAGTCCATATTTTTCGATTAGATGCTTTCTCAACTTATAATCCAGCTCTTTTAGTGTTATTTTTTCTTTTTTAATGTAATAAGGGTAACCTTTCACAAAAGCATCTTCACCCTTTTCTTTTGAAATATTTAATATTGGTGCACTGACAACTCCAGATGTTTTATTATTCTGTATTACACCACCAACAGTATAAAATATATCGTGCTTATCTCTTTTTTCTTGAACAAAAAACACATCTAACCCCTCATAACTACGCTGTTGAAATTTACTTTTATCATTTCCAGGCAGTAAAACTTGAATCTTAATACCTCTAAACTTAAAACGCAAGTTATTTTTACCATGTTTCAAAGCACTAATATTTTTCATTTCCATAGTCTTTCCAGTGTAGTATCGGTATAATGCTTCCTTGTCATGTTTATTTACTGACTTTTGATTTTGTTTTGCATGACCTGAATGAACTTCTGTTGTTAAAGTTCCTGTTGTTAAAATTCCTAAAGCTAATGCAGCTTTAGCTATCGCTGTTAATTTCATATTGTTTTGCTCCAATCTTAATATATTGGATTGTTTTCATTACGTAATTTGAATCATACATTTTTATTATAACGTGCATCGTTTCATACGATAATTAACCTCGATTTAAATATACTTGAATTATTCTTAATGAAAAACAAATATATTTTAATGTTCAGGTTAAATGAATTTCATTATTTCATTTAGTTGTTTTACTAGATTATCGTTTACTACAACTGATGATGTTACTCTGTTCTGCTCTTTGAAACGCAAAAAACAACTTAACAACAGTAATGTATTTAACACAGTTCCTTATTTAAGGACATGCATGTCAATTCACATTTTGTCGTTAAGTCGCTTCTTAAGTTATTATACTTAATTAATTCAAATTCACTTCAATATTTTTAATTTGCTTACTATCCATTACATCAAACATACGATCAAAACTTAATTTTTCACTTAAATCAATTACATATTTCTTTTCGTCTTTCATATTAATAACGATTCTACCTTTATCTGACGCGCCTTTATACAATCTATATTTTTCGACTAACATTTTTCTTATTTTAAAATCCAGTTCCTTCAACGATACTTCTTCCTTTTGAATAAAGAACAACTCATTTATCGAAAAGCCATGTTTAGGATCGATTTTTTTAACTTGTAGACTTGGATTACTTACAAATCCAAACACTGATCTCACATTTTTCTTTGTTATACCGCCAACGCTATATATGCCACCTTTTATATCTATTAATTCAGGTACTGCAAAGACATCAAGGCCATGTGTTTTTTCTTTATATTTATTTTTATCGTCACCAAGTAAAAATACTTTAAAAGCTTTATTTCGTTGTTTAAAGTTTAAAACGTTAGAGCCATAGTAATCTTCGCTTTTAACACTAATATTTGTTGGTTCAAAACTTTCTTCAGAATAGTATTGATGTAGCATATTGATATAATATTTGCGTTGTGTCTCATCAAGTTCTACTTTCGCGTGAACAGCTTTACTTTCTGTTGTAAACACACCTGTAGTTAATATTCCTAATGCTAATGTTGCTTTTGCTAATGCTGTAAATTTCATATTTATTTGCTCCAATCTTGATATATTGGATTGTTATTATTACGTAATTTGAACTATCTGTCTTTATTATAAGGTGCATCAAAACAGACTGACATTAACGCTCATTTAAATAAACTTGAATCATTATTAATGAAAATCAAACGTATGTTAACATTCGTATTAACTGATTTTTAATAGCAACATAAATTTTTTTAGGGGAATCATTGTTCTTTCCGATTAGTTTTAGATCTTAAGTTATTCGATACAAAGTGTACAAAAAAGCAGCTTAATAACGTAGTCAATGTTCGATATGTTTTTATTATTAAAACACGTATCAAAATCATTAAACATGGGATTATTAAACCGCTTCTTAAGCTTTCATTCTATATATATCATTGATTATTTCAAATTCACTTCGATGTTTTTAATTTGTTCACTATTAATGACATCTGCCATACGCTCGAAACCTAATTTATCACTTAAATCAATTTCATACTTATTTTCATCTTTCATATTAATAACAATTCTACCTTTATCAGCTGCCCCTTCATACAATTTGTATTTTTTAATTAACAGTTTTCTTATTTTGAAATCAAGTTCCTTCAATGATACTTCTTCCTTTTGAATAAAGAAAAATTCATCATACGAAAAACCGTCTTTATCGTCTATTTTTTTAACTAGTAAGTTCGGCGTTCTTAGAGACTCAAATATTGATTTTACATTTTTCTTTGTTACACCACTAACACTAAATATTCTTCCATCTAAATCTACTAATTCCGGTACCGCAAAGACATCTAAACCATGTGTTTTTTCTTTGTATTTATTTTCATCTTTTCCCAATAAAAACACTTGGAACTTTTGATTTTGTTGGTTAAAAAGCAAAACGTTAGAGTCATAATAACCTTGACTTTGGCCACTAACATTTGTTAACTCATAACTAGGTCCTGAATAGTATTGATGTAACTTGTTTGTATCATATAAACGGTTCATTTTTTCATACTTTCCTTTTGCATTAACCGATTGATTTTCTGTTATCATTACACTTGTTGTTAATATTCCTAATACAAATATCGCTTTAGCTATCGCTGTAAATTTCATATTCATATGCTCCAATCTTAATATATTGGATTGCTTTTATTACGTAATTTGAATAATACACATTTATTATAAAGGGCATTGAGACAGACTGACATTAACACTCGTTTAATTAAAATTAAATCATGGTTAATGAAGAACTAATTAATATTCAATGGACATCACTTTCAGAAGTAATGTGAATTTTTAGTACGCTCATACCCTGCGTTATAAAACGTAAAAAAAGCCTAACGACAAGGTTGTTTTAAATACGCTCCTTTATGTAAGGTGTACGTATCTATTCAACATTTCATCGCTAAGCTGCTTCAAATTTATTACTTTAGAGTCATTGATTACTTACTTTAAATTTGATTAATAGTCACTGCTATATTTTGAATATCCTTACTATTCAACACATCGCCCATGTGCTCGAATTGCAATTTATCACCTAAATCAATTTCTTGCTTTTCTCCATCTTTCAAATTGAAAGTGATCTTACCGTATTTAGTCGTACCTTTATATAAACCATAATTTTTAACTAAATGTTGTCTAATTTTGAAATCAAGTTCTTTCAGTGAAACTTCTTCTTTATTAATTAAAAATGATTCAATTGATGCATCTAAATTTCCGCCATACACTTTTTTTATAAATAAAGGTGTATTAGTTTCAGAAGATTGGTTATTTTTCTTCGTTACACCACCAACAGTAGATAGTCTACCGTTTGGATCAATTAATTCTTTTACCACAAAGACATTCTGGCCTTCAAGGCCTTCTTTATATTTATCTTTATCTTTTCCTGATAAGAATAATTGGTGATTTTGATTTTCTTGGTTAAAGCGTACAACGTTAGAACCGTTATAATTTTCAACCTTACCACTAATATTACTGAATTCAAAACTTTCTGATGAGTAGTATCGATGTAAGTCTTTAATATCATATAAATGTTGTACTCTCTCTTGCTTTTCTTTTGCTTGCACTGCTTGGCCTTCTGATGTAATCACACCAGTAGTTAATAAGCCTAATGCCAATGTTGCTTTAGCTAACGTTTTTAATTTCACAGTACTATTCTCCCAATCTATTTATAAATTTTGTCTTAATATATTTTTATATGATTAATTCAATTACGTAATACGAACAATCTACTATCATTATATAAGTGAGATACTGCGCTATGAATTAACCTCTTTTTAACTATTTTTGAACCAACGTTAAGTTAGTTAATGAAATCCTAACAGTATTAATTATTTTTTATAACACAATACTAATTTTTTAACTATTCACACTTTCCCTCAATTTAATTATGTTTTCCACATTGTTTCATGTCACGAAAAGGACAACGCGCGACTATAAGTATCAACCGTTTTTCCAAAAACTTGATCATAAACCCGCTCCTTTTTTCATCATAACAAAACAAAAAAGAAGCTAAGCAATATGTTATCGCTTAACTTCCCTACAATTACTAGTCTGCTTGTCCAAAGATTATTTATATTCTAGCTCAACATTAATTTCTTTGATTTTGGTACCATCTATCGTGTCACCCATGCGATGCGGTTGTAATTTTTTTGTAAGTTCGAAAGTATAAAACTTATCATCTTCCATTTTAACTACAATTTTACCTTTTCTATGGTTAATTGCATCGTATAAATTCTCTTCTTTCATCAATTTTTGTCTTAATTTAAAATCTAACTCTTTTAACGAGATTTCTTCTTTTGTAATTTTAAATTTACTATCTTTAGTTGATGTAGTATCTCTGTCTGCTTTTCTTGTTACTTTAACATCGACTTCTCTTTCTTTAAATTCTTTACTATTTGTCTTACTTATACCGCCAATTGAATATTGTCTTCCTTTAACAGGTTCTTCTTCTATGACTAAAAATGCATCTAGGTCCCCGTATACATCTGATTTGAATTTCTTACTATCTTCACCTAGTAGCCCAATATAATAATCTTTAAGGTTTTTCCATACATATGCACCTTTATCAGTTAAATGTTGTCTATACAGACCATCTACATTTATTAACTCTATACTTGGCTTGCTATAGTAGTATTTTAATGATTTATAATTGTGTTGACCTTGAGTTGATTCTGCCGCTTTTACTGTTTGACTTTCTGTTGTTATTACACCAGTAGCTAACAATCCCAATACTAATGTTGCTTTAGCTAACTCTTTTAATTTCATAGTACTATTCTCCCAATCTATTTATAAATTTTGTCTTAATATATTTTTATATGATTATTTCAATTACGTAATACGAACAATCTACTATCATTATATAAGCGGAATACTAAGCTATGAATTAACCTCTTTTTAACTATTTTTGAACCAATGTTAAGCTAATTAATAGAATCCTAACAGCGTTAATCTATTTTTTAAACTTAACGCAGCTTTTTTAACTATTCACACTTTCCCTCAATTTAATTATGTTTTCCACATTGTTTCATGTCACGAAAAGGACAACGCGCGACTATAGGTATCAACTATTCCCACAAGTTTTATTGGTGTTTTTATTATTCATCGATACGCTTCTTTTTCATCTCTCCAACACAAAAAAGAAGCTAAGCAACTTATGTTGCCTAACTCCTCTATACTATCCATATTTTACTATTATCCATATTTCATTGCATTATCTAATGTTGGCTTCTATTTTTTCAATATTTCTACCGTCAATGACGTCACTCATGCGATTTGTTTGTAATTTTTTATTAAGTTCAAACGTATAATAGCCGCCATCTTTCATTATCACTTTTATCTTACTATCTTTAGGAAACTTTTTATACAGATCAAAATTTTGAATTAAATACTGTCTCAATTTAAAGTCGAGTTCTTTAAGTGAAATCTCTTCTTTATAAATGTAGTGTACTCTACCGTACGTAGCAATACCGTCACCTTCATCTCTCTTGATTTGAAATCTTGGTGCGTTTATATAATCATAATAAGCGTCTTGATTTTTCTTAGTGACACCACCATATGAAAACACTGTGCCATTACGGTTTTCCGCTTCTTTAACAACAAATATGTCTAATCCCGGATTTTTGCGTGCTTTAAATCTTTCTATATCTTTACCAAAAATTTGTATTCTAGTGAACTTTTGATGTTTATCAAAGATAAGGTAATGCTTGCCACCTTTGCTATAACGATAACCAGTAACATTTTTAAGTTCCTTACTTGCGCCACTATAGTAATCTCTTAAGTCAAAGATATCTTTTGTCACATTTTCATATTTTGCTTCATGTTCACTCGCATTTACAGTTTGATGCAATGACGTTATTGTTCCTGTTGCTAAAATACCTAATGCTAAACTTGCTTTCGCAATTGCTGCCATTTTCATAGTTGTATGCTCCATTCGTAATTATTAGATTTGTTCGCTTACGTCTATTGAATCATACAGCTTTATTATAATTGGCGTATTTGACCTTTCACATTAAACCATGTTTAATAATCATTGAATCATTATTAAGTAAATTAAGGAATCTATAATGTTCGTTAAATAAAACTGATTCCGTTGTGCTCCACACCCGATAGATAGGGATTTACAGATAAATTCAGGACTCTTCCACGTCATATTTGGACCCATCGAAAATTCGGGTTCTCAAATCATCGAACATAACAAAAGAAGCTAAGCAACATGTAGGCCGTTGTCACTTAACTTCTTGTTTTTCCGATGACAGCTTCTATTTAGAGAATGTCATGATTATTTTATATTCACTTCAATGTTATCAATATTAGTGCCATCTATGACATCTGCCATGCGATTTTCTTGTAATTTTTTGTGCAATTCAAACGTGTACTTTCCACCGTTTTTCATTTTAATAACAATTTTACCTGAACCAACGTTACCGTACAGATTATTTTTTTCAATAAGTTGTTTTCTCAATTTAAAATCAAGTTCTTTCAAGGAAATCTGTTCTTTAGTAATCTTGAATTCTGAAACATCATGAGAGATTGTACCTTTATTATCTTCCTTAGTAATTCTTACTCCTGCTTTGTGATCAACTTTTTTACTATTACTCTTTGTGATACCACCGACAGAATATTTTTCGAGATTGTAATTATTTTCTTCTAAAACGACAAATACATCGACATTCCTATGTACTCCTTCACCATATTTTTTATCATCTTTACCAACTAAAGCAATTTTATATATGAAATAATCTGGGACAACATTCATAAATCTTATTGTCGTCCATTTTTTTAAAATAATACCAATCTCATTTTTAAATTCTAAACTTGGTTTCGTATAATACGCTCTTAAATCTTTAAATTTAGGATTTATTTCTGTTGGTACTTGTTTTGTGGTTGGCGATTGTGGTGGTGATGTGTCTACATTAGACGAAGGTGGTGTTGTCGCGTTTGCTGCTTGTTGCGGTGCTTCCACTTTAGTTGAAGATGGTGTTGTCGCGTTTGGTTTTGATTGCGGTGCTTCTACTTTAGTTGAAGATGGTGTTGTCGCGTTTGCTGCTTGTTGCGGTGCTTCCACTTTAGTTGAAGATGGTGTTGTTGCATTTGCTACTTGTTGCGGTGTTTCCACTTTAGTTGAAGGCGGTGTTGTCGCATTTGCTGCTTGCGTTGTCGTTGTGATTACACCTGTTGTTAAAAGGCCTAGTGCTAAACTTGTTTTAGCAATTGTTGTTATTTTCATAGTTGTATGCTCCATTCGTAATTATTAGATTTGTTCGATTACATTCATTGAATCATACAGCTTTATTATAGATGGCGCATTGCTCCATTCACATTAAACCTTGTTTAACTATATTTGAATCATCGTTAAGTAAATTAAGAAATCCATAATGTTCGTTAAATAAAAATGATTTTGATGTGATTCAACACTTGGCACATTTGAAGTTTCGTCACTTTTAAGACATAGAAATGCCACTTTTACAAACAAATGAATATTCGTCTTTTTACATCATTACGCATAATAAAAGAAGCTAAGCAACATGTAAACCGTTGTCACTTAACTTCTTGTTTTTCCGATGACAGCTTCTATTTAGAGAATGTCATGATTATTTTATATTCACTTCAATGTTATCAATATTAGTGCCATCTATGACGTCTGCCATACGATGCTCTTGCAGTTTTTTGTGTAATTCAAACGTATATTTCCCACCGTTTTTCATTTTAATAACGATTGTTCCTGAACCCATGTTACCGTAAAGATTATGTTTTTCAATAAGTTGTTTTCTCAATTTAAAATCAAGCTCTTTCAAGGAAATCTCTTCCTTAGTAATCATGTATTCTGAAACATCGCGTGAAATCATACCTTGATTATCTTTTTTAGTAATGCTTAATTCTACTTTGTGATTAACTTTTTTACTATTAGTCTTCGTGATGCCACCGACAGAATATTTTTTCAATTGATATTTATTGTCTTCTAAAACGATAAATACATCGATATTATCGTAAGGTCCATCTTTATATTTTTTCTCATCTTTTCCAACTAAAGCTATTTTATAGATGAACCTATTTGGAATAACATTCATAAACCTAACCGTCGTCCATGGTTTGAGCAAAAATCCAAACTGCTTTTCAAATTCAAAACTCGGTTTCGTGTAATACGCTCTTAAATCTTCATATTTAGGAGTCATATCTGTTTGTGCTTGTTTTATGGTTGGAGATTGTGGTGTGTCTGATTTAGTAGATTGCATTGGTTGTGGCGTGTTTGTTGATGGAGGTGTTGTCATTTTAGTTTGCTGCGTTGTAGATTCGGTTGTCGTTTGTGATTGTTCTTGTTTAGGCGCTGGCGTTGCTGATATATTAAGCGTTTTCTGCTCTTCTTGTTTAGGTTGTGATATTTTTTCTATTTTGGAAGCTGAGGTTTTTTCCTCATTAGTATTTGGTGCCTTTTCGAGTTTAGGCGTGCGTTCTTGTCTTGTGTTAGCTGCTTGTGTTGTCGCTGAATTTGCACCTGCTGTTATGTTTATCATTGCTAATCGCTCTGCTTTAAGCGTTGGTACTTTGTCAACTTTAGTTGATTGTATTTTTTCTGCTTTGACCGATTGCGTCGTTACTGTAATTGCGCCTGTTGTTAAAAGCCCTAGTGCTAAACTGGTTTTAGCAATTGTTCTCATTTTCATAATTGTATGCTCCAATCTATATTATATTCGATTGTCTTTTTACGTAATTTGAATCATACAACATCATTATAGATGGCATTCTAAGATAATCACATTAAACCCCTTTTAACAATTATTGAAGTATTATTAAGTAATTTAAGCAAAAAATAATGAGTGATTATGAGGTTAATATAGCGTTTCTATGTGCCTTTGAAATGATTTTTAAGCATTAAAAAGAAGTTAAGCAACGTTTGATCGTCACTTAACCTCTCTATTTCAATTTCAAATTATTTCGTCGTCAAGTATGTGTGTTATGCTTTTCTAACTTTGATTTCAATTCTATCAATATCTGTGACATTGATAACATCGGACATCCGGTCTTCTTGTAACTTTTTATCCAATTCAAATGTATACTTTCCGTAGTATTTCTTTTTGACGGTAATTTTCCCTGTACTCATTTCACCGTAAAGACCATAATTATCAATAAGGTATTTTCTTAATTTAAAATCAATCTCTTTCAATGACATTGCTTCTTTATCTATTTTAAATGGGAAAAAGTCATAATCATATTCACCAATATGATCTGCTTTAATAACTCTTGCTTCTGCTATTAGGTCGACAGCTTTATCGTTTGCACTCGTGATACCGCCAATGGAGTACTTTGCACCTTCAAATCTCTTATCCTCATTAACGTAAAATATATTAAGATTACGATGTACACCCGTATGATAATGTTGCTTATCTTTGCCAATTAAAGCAATATTATTAACAGAATTACCATCTATGATATTCATAAATTTAATACTTGGTTGAATGAAACTGATATAACCTGTCACATTTTTATATTCAATACTAGGTTGAGTATAATAAGCTTTTAATTTTTTGCTATTTTCACTTATTACAATAGGTTTCTTTTCGGCATGAACTGGTTTTTCCGTTGTAGTGTTTACACCTGTTGCTAATATTCCTAATAACAAACTTATTTTTACAATTGATTTCATTTTCATAGCTGTATGCTCCAATCTATTATAATTAGATTGTTTTATTACGTAATTTGAACCATACACCCATATTATAGGAGCTGTATTCAGATATTCACATTAACCTGTTTTTAACTATTCATAAAATATGATTAAGCTATTTAAGCAAAAGATAATGCGTGGTGCGACTGTTTGTGTGAGTTTTGTAACTTTTCCCCTCAAAAAAAGAAGCTAAGCAACAGTACGTCGCTTAACTTCCATATATTTCCATAACAAGCACTATTCAACATAGCGCTTTGTTGTTAGAAAGTATTATTTCATTTCTACTAGAATTTTTTGTATTTGTCTGCCATCGATAGACTCGCCCATACGTTCTTTTTCAAGTTTTTGACTTAAATCGATTGTATGTGTTGTGCCATCATTCATTGTAATTGTAATTTGACCTTGTTTAAGACCATTTGAATACAAGCCACTTTGACTAATTAATTGCTTTCTTAATTTAAAATCAAGTTCTTTTAGTGAGATGTCTTCTTTATAAATTTGGTATAGACTACTTTGTGGTTCTTCTTTACCTTTCTTGATTTCAAGGATTGGTGTGTGTATATAGTCATAATACACTCCTCTATTAGTTTTTGTTATGCCACCAATCGAATGATTATCAGCTTGTCTACCGTTTCCTTCTCTAACGACAAACACATCTATATCTGGGTTAACTTCTTCATTATATTTATCTTTATCAGAACCAACTAAAGATATTTTATTATATTGTCCATTGTATATAAAATCAATAAATCTATCTTTACCTTCAATAAATCCATATCCAGTTACTTTTTTATATTCAAAACTTGGTCCATTATAATAAAGTTTTAAATCAGCCTCACTTTGTTGTTTAACTTCTGTTTTCGCTTGTACTGATTGTACATTCGATGTAATTACACCTGTTGCTAACATTCCCAATGCTAAACTTGCTTTTGCTATCGCTTTAAATTTCATAATTTTTAGCCCCAATCTATTTAAATTTGATTTTTCAATTACGTAATATGAACAATCTACCTACATTATATTGAGGCGCTATCCCCTTTCAAATTAAACCTCATTTAACTAAACTTGAATCATTGTTAAGGTAATTAATAAAATGCTAACTGTTATTAATCAATTCTTATCCGTCGAGACTCTTTTTTATACAAATCACACTTTATACCATTTTTATTTTAAAAACTGTAAAACTTTCAGACACAAAACAGACATCATATTGTCGTAGTACCTGATTAAAATTTCCAAAGATATTAGTGATACACATCAACTAAAACGCGTCATTACGGTATTTTCAACATTAATAACATATACGTATTTACTATACACAGCGATAATAAATACAGATTACAATTTTTTATAAAATCAAATGTTTTGAAAACAATCGAATAAGTATTATGTTATGTATATAAAGATTAGGAGATGAAGTGAATGAATATTATGTTAACAGGTGCTACAGGTCATTTAGGCACACATATTACAAATCAAGCCATTGCAAATCACATAGATCATTTTCACATTGGTGTTAGAAATGTTGAGAAAGTTCCAGAAGATTGGCGCGGAAAAGTTCCTGTTCGACAATTAGATTATTTTAATCCCGAAAGCATGGTAGAGGTATTTAAAGGAATGGATACCGTTGTGTTTATTCCAAGTATTATCCATCCATCATTCAAACGTATTCCAGAAGTGGAAAATTTAGTATATGCGGCAAAGCAAAGTGGCGTTGCTCATATCATTTTCATAGGTTATTACGCAGATCAGCATAATAATCCATTCCATATGAGTCCTTATTTTGGTTATGCAGCACGTCTATTGGCAACAAGTGGTATTGACTATACCTATGTAAGAATGGCAATGTACATGGATCCACTTAAACCATATTTACCAGAATTGATGAATATGCATAAACTGATTTATCCAGCTGGTGATGGTCGTATTAATTATATTACTAGAAATGATATTGCTAGAGGTGTCATTGCTATTATTAAAAATCCAGATACTTGGGGCAAACGCTATTTATTATCAGGCTACAGTTATGATATGAAAGAACTTGCTGCAATTTTATCTGAGGCATCAGGCACAGAAATTAAATATGAGCCCGTTTCATTAGAGACATTTGCAGAAATGTACGATGAACCTAAAGGCTTTGGTGCATTATTGGCATCAATGTACGACGCAGGAGCAAGAGGACTATTAGACCAAGAATCCAATGATTTCCAACAATTAGTCAATGATCAACCACAGACACTGCAATCATTTTTACAAGAAAATATTTAATAATAAAGGAGCGTTACAGTGAATATCATCTCAACAATTTTAATCATATTTGTGGCATTAGAGTTTTTCTATATTATGTACCTTGAAACGATTGCTACAACTTCCAAAAAGACTAGCGAGACATTTAATATAAGCGTCGATAAATTGAAAGACAAAAATATTAACCTACTTTTGAAGAACCAAGGCGTATATAACGGTTTAATCGGAATTTTGCTAATATACGGTTTGTTTATCAGCAGTAATCCAAAAGAAATATGCGCAGCTATTTTAGTGTATATCATTGGCGTTGCTATTTATGGTGGCCTTTCAAGCAATATTAGTATCTTTTTCAAACAAGGTACATTGCCAGTATTGGCACTCATATCAATGCTTTGGTAAATATTGGTGTTTGGGGGTTTGGAGGTTTGGAGGTTTGGAGGTTTGGAGGTTTGGAGGTTTGGAGGTTTGGAGGTTTGGAGGTTTGGAGGATGTGAGCGAATTGGGTGTGGACTTTAGACTCAGAGTATTTCATCCTAATTATTTCAAGCAGAGGTGACAGTAACGTTGCCTCTGTTTCCTTATAGAAAAATTATTTAATGACGAAAACCCATATCTGATTTAATTTTTAGCTGATAAATACTAATAGCTATAAACGTCTGTAAAGTAGAAGATGCGTTTTAAAAAAATTATTATTTAAATAGTTGATTTAAATAAAATTTAAATTTTTCATCACAAGTACGCCTACCATCAATGTGTAATGACAAGTTGTTTCTAATATCTGCCCCTAAAGAATCTAATACAAAATCAATTCCTTCTGTTCTTGCTAGTTTAGCAGCAGGTACAAAATCGCTATCACCAGCTATTAAAATAATTTTATCTACTTGATGTTTAAATGATAATGAAGCTATGTCTAAACCTATTTTCATATCAACACCTTTTTGTTGTAATGATAGGGAAAAATCTTTTTCTTTCAAATCATTTAAATCGATACTTCCATTTAATAATTTTTTTGTAATAGAGTATTTTAAGTTGTATTCAACTGAATACTCACTCAACTCTCCTAACCTCAATGCTACCTTTCTTTTTTTGCTCATTTCTTTGAAAAAGTCTTCTGTCCACTTTTTCGTATCAGTATTGGAAAAATTTACATTCTTTTTTAATAAGGGGTGATAAACTATCTTATCAATAGGAGGACAATCATAGTAAAATATTCTGTATAATTTATTATATATTTCTTCTTTGAAATGTGTCTCTTTTAAGTGTCTATTGCAATAACTATATAACTCGTCAGCTCTTTCTTTCGCTGTAACTTTTCCGTAGACTTTTGCGCTTATCTTTCTATAGTATCCACCATCTACTAAAATGGCTACTTTTTCCATTACATCACTCCTTTATATCAAAAAATCCATGATTTCGAAATTCCCGTATGGTGGGGTTCCTACTCTCATGGATCTGTTAACAAAATTATCTGTACCGATATATTATCACAACTTGAATATCATTTCAACGATTTTAAAAAATATTTTATAAAGTATCTTACAACTTAAATGTTTGGTTTATTACGTATATCCTCAATACTTACTTTTCATGTACTATCGTTTCATTCATGTTTTGGTCAAAAAACGTATTTTCATCATAAACTTTTATACCTTCATTAATGAGTAAAGCAGTTGCCACACCTACACCCTTTTTCTTATTTCCTGTAAAATTCCCATCATATATCTCTTGTGATCCACATGATGGGCTATTTGCTTTTAAAATAACTGTATCACATTGATATTTTTTCAAAATTTTTAATGTAACTATTGCTCCATGTTTATAATCGTCAGTTACGTCTTTGTTCGAAATAGTAACAACCTTTGCAGCGTCATTCCATACATCAAAACCATCGCCACCAATAATTTCTGCAGGTTCTCTAGGAATTAATAATCCACCAAGTAATTCTGGACATGCGTGAATAGCTTTTCCGCTGTCTATTAATTTTTTCAATCTAACATTCAATTGATTACCACCATCGTATCTTACATTATCGCCTATCAAACACGAACTAATTAAAATCATCCCAACCACCTATAAATCTATTTGTTTTAATTTATTTGTCGTATCGCTAATGCCCCTTATGCTTCTCTTTTGCTTTAACCTTTTTAATTTCTCTTTTTCTTTTTTGAAATGCATCACGTTTTTCTTTATAGCGCTTCCGCTTTTGCTTTTTCTTTAATTCTAATTCTTTCTTAATAGCTATTTGTGCTTGGGTAGAATATTTAGGTTTCTTTTGCTCCTTAGCAATTTGTCGTTGTAGTTTTTTCGGGTTTACTTTTCTAGAAATATTTTTCGTATAAACAATAGTTTGCACATCATCAATCATTTTCATTAATTGATGATGAATAAAATCCAATACCTCTATATCATCAGGTTCATTCCCAAATGTGTATTGGATAAATTTAGATTTATTTTCCATTTTATATTCTACCAATGCTACAAAAAATTGCCCATTGTAAAAAATAGATAGCTCCATGCTATCCCTCCTCTAGTTTTATTAGAAATGACGGACGACCCGAGGAGGAAGGTTACTGACAGTTTTAAAACTGCATTGGGACTACCAACCCAATTGTGTTTTTACACTTCTATATACAGAATATATTGCACAACGTTACATGTAAACTGTAATTTTAAAAATTCACATTACAGAAGGTATATGTAAATAACGCTAATAAAATATTAACAGGGAAATACTTACACCCCATTAGTGTTGATTGGCATTGCATAATGCTTTTAAACAAATAATTTGGTAACAATAAGAAACGATTTACACAAAGGTAATTGTATAGTAAAATTATTTTATAATACTTAAATTGAATTGTACAAGGAGTGAATATCATGGTACCAGAAGAAAAAGGTTCTATTACTTTGTCAAAAGAAGCAGCTATCATATTTGCAACTGCAAAATTCAAACCATTTCATAATAGAATTAAAAATAACCCACAAAAAACAAATCCATTTCTTAAATTACATGAAAACAAAAAATCTTAATCACTTTATTTATAGCATTTCTGATCTCAGAAATGCTATAAAGGACAACGCCCTCTTTCATAACTATATAAGTCAAGAAACCAAGAAATTCCAAACATCTTTAAACCCTTCAATAGCACATTTCCTAAAACATAAAGCAATAAAAATGAACGATCAAAATTCCATACGTACGTATTTAATTATAGATAAATCAGACCTTGAAATAATGGGATACTTCTGCTTAAAAATTGTAAATATAAAGCTTGAAAAAGACGTTAGTGGAAAAACGAAAAAAGATATTGATTTAGATAAAAATATTCAATATGATTTGAATACTAATACTATGGATGATAAGGGCAGATACGTCGATGAAAATGGAAAACTAATAAATAAGGATTATGACGTTTTCGTAGAACAATTTGAAAATGAAGAATATGAAGCTACATTAATCGACAAAGAAACTGGCGAAATAATAAAATTCAACTCAATTGAAGCTAAATCTTCTGCATTGCCATTAGTAATATTAGCTGCAGTAGCTGATACGGAATAAACTATGCAATTAAAACATATGGAAAAAAAGCAACTCAAACCGCTATCAAAACAAAGAGTTTTGGTAAATTTTTACCTTCTGTAGCCAATCTAGGAGCTAATAAAAGAAAACATATTCTTGCTAGTAAACATAATTGGAATAAAGTTACTAAAAACAATTGGAAAGATGTTTCTAAAGTAATGTCGCATGTTATGAGGTATGGAAAGCAAAGCCGATACAAAAAGTCCGCATACCAAAAAACACTTGTCATGAGTGATAGAACTGTAGTCATAACTTATACACGAAAAAATGGCAATATATATATCGAATGGATGGGTTAAATAAATGAAAAGCGTTAACATTCTATTAAATTTATTACCAACTGAATTAAAAAATATGTTAGAGAATAAAGATATGGAGAATATTCTAACATACTTTATGTCGAACGAAATTTCAGATGAAAAATTAGTATCATATTTATCAAATCTTGCGAATCAAATAAATACAATTGAATATCATGAAATGGTCGCAAGCATCTATCACTTTCATTTCAATTACATAGATAATGCCTATGATTTAGCATACTATCATTATTGGCAATCGTTAGAGATTTCGCAATTTAATAATGCTAATTTATTATACGAATTTTTAGAAATCCTTGGAGAACCAGACTTTAATATGATTTCACATGAGAATATTCAATTGGTCGCAAATAAAATTCTTGAAAGAGACCCTAATAATAAGTTAGCAATTAAATATATTAACTAAAAAACTACTAGGCATAAGGAATGATGGACATTTAATTTCATCGTTCCTTTTGTATTTCTAATATGCTTCGTTGTATCCATCTACAAATATTTCACTTCAAAAATCCAATATTATTTCACTACCTTTAAAAAATAAAACCATACAGTACTTGCTATTACAATAACTACGAAATTGCTAACAAGTCAAATTCTATAACAATTCACAACATACTAATACTACTTGTTTTATATATCATTTTAATATATAAAATTACTCCTTTTTTACCTTTAAAAATGACCTCACTCTTAAATTAATAGGTGCTGTGGTTTGGTCATTTATATTATTATATAAAAATGGCGACCAACAAAGGCCGCCTAAACAATTAAAACAATCTATCCATCGTATCAAACAATTAAATGATGCCATGATTCAATTAGCACAACAACTCAATTATTTTAAAAATATTCATTCGATACCTGGTATTGATATCAATCAGGTAATACACACTTTAAAGATACCATCAACTAGCGTGATAATAAAAAGCAAGATATATCAAACTTATTTATATAATTCTCTAACAACTTCTTCTATTAATTTATCACCACGATTTTTGATCATTTTTATTAAACTATCATATTTTTCATCAATTATATCTATTTCAATAGTATCTATTGTTCTTTTATCTGGATAAAAACTGTTGTTAACATACTGATTTTCTATAGTTCCCGTAATAGATGCCTTATCAATATCTATTGCTGAATAAAGAAATTTTTCTTTTTTTCTTCTATTAATACCAGAGTCAAGTAACATGATGTTACCTAAAGATCCAGCAGGGATTATTGCATTACCTTTATGCAGCTTGTATAATTTTCTTGAAAAAATATGTTCATAATCTAAATTATCATTCAAAGATGAATAGAAGCTTCTAAATTTATTAGCAATAAAAGTAATGATCATCTTCTCATCCGTTTGAATATTAATACTTGTCTTATTTATATTCTCTTCATTCCATCTAAGTAGCTCATTTCTAAACACTTCTTTTGCTAACGGCTTTAAATATCTATTGTTTTGAGATATGTATATATCCATTAATTTTCGATCACCTGTTCCTGACCAGTACTTTCTTATCACATCATAAATTGCATAAATTATGATATTAGACAAAATCACTTGTTGATTTTTTTTCAAAGATTTAGTTTGTTTAATAGAAAATGTGTTTTTATTTTCATCTAATTCAATACTATACGATGAGATCCATAAAGATGAAAAGAATGACATTATTTGTAATCTAGTAAAAGATTTAGTTTCATATTTATCTTCTCTTGACGATACTACCATAGAGAAAGCTTCTTTAAACTTGTTATTTATTATTTTATATATCTTCACAATTTTTTCAAACAAGATTTCTATATTATTTTTATTCTTCATATATTGATATTTATATGGTAACTCATTCATCTTATTTGTAGGAATGCCAAATACAATTAGCATTGTTTGAAATCCTAATTCATTGCATATATCTTCTGTTGACTCTTTAAAAAATGCTTGTAATTCATCAGAAATCACTTTACCAAGTCCATAACATAATTCAGATAAATTAATTACTCTTGACGTCTCCATTTCTTTAGGGTCAAAATTTTCAATTAAGATACCTCTATCATTATTTAATCTTTCGTACCTTTCTATTACATTTTTAAGTATCTCATCACTATACTTTAAATCTCCCAATTCAACTTCATATCTGTCCCAATGTGCAGCAAAAACTTGATACTTCGATAACTTTTTACCTCCACTGTTTAACCTTTGAAAAACTTCTGCCAATTCAGTCTCTTCTCCTTCAAAGAAGATACACGGAATCTTGACATTACTAATATCTAGTTGATTATTAAAATAAGTAATAACATCTGACTGTATTTGAGTGATTTCATCTCTAATATCTGTTTCACCTAATACTGGAAATTTATCCACCATTTTTTTAGCTAGTTCATTTACTTTTACATTTTCTTTTGTAGAATCAATATATTTTTCAATAATTTTCAGCAGAATATCTTCGGCATAATTAACTACTTCTGCTTTTGTACTCTCTGATGCCCCTTTATACAATTCAGCAATTTTCAATGTAAAATCTTCAAATTCAATATAGTTTGTTGGATTCTCCATGAAATCTACCATTGTAGAATACCTTTGCAGGCCATCAATAAGACTGTATTTATTATCATTTTCATATTCGTATAACAGAATAGAACCAAAAGGAAAACCATCTTTCAGCGTTGAGAAAAATTCTTGCTTTTGATTATTAGACCAAACTAGTGCTCTTTGAAAAGTTGGTAACTTTAATTTTCCTTCTAACTCTTCAAACGTTCTTGTTTCTATTCTATATCCCATCCAAACCTCTCCTTTTATCTCAAATACGAATTAAATAGCTATAAAACTATAAAAATTGCTAGAAATATGACATACAAATATATTATAAATTGAAATGTTGTTAAAATACAATATCTTTTCCATTTACATCTTATGTTTAAAGATCAATAGTACTACAACTATTTAAGGATAGATATACATTCTAAGTTTTTAAATACATTCTTCAGTTATATTTGTATATTCCAAATGTTTATTAATAGCATTTCTGATCTCAGAAATGCCATTAAGGACAACGCCCTCTTTCTAACTATATAAGTCAAGAAACCAAGAAATTCCAATCATCTTTAAACCTTTCAATAGCACATTTCCTAAAACATAAAACAATAACAATGAACGATCAAAATTACTTACGTGCGTATTTAATTATAGATTTGTCAATTTCAAGTGATTTAGCCATAACTATAAATTTTCCTATTACAAAAAAAGGCCAGCTATGTTTCGCATTGTTAAGAGGCGTTAGCTGACTTCTGATAAATTAATATTAATCTAAGTGTTATTAATTTTCAAATATAATTCCATTAATATTTGAAATAAATCATCAATTCTATAATTTAAAATACATCTATCCTCAAATCTCACTATATCTTCAATAAATATAGGTACTAATATTGGAATATCAACAATTAAAAGTAAAAAGCTATTTACAATCTATTCGTCTTATTATATATATGTCTGACATTATGACTTATTCACATAAGTATAATAGATTTCTTCCGAGACATACTCTGTTGATTGGAGAACATGTTCATACTCATTTTCAATTACAAAATAATTTACAAATAAAAAATAGCTCTACATCTATATAAACTTATATATGTTCGAGAGAAAGACAAAATCGACTTTCTTTATACTTGTTTACTGATCGCCACTGTTTTTTTGAAACGAATGAACTTAACTAAATATAGTAAATAAGCAATAAATATAAACAGATTAGAAATTAATATTTGCATCGTGCTGATATTACCAAATTTTATACTAATTATTACCCATGATATTATTACTAAAAATAAGAACGAACATACCCATAGATTAAAAAATTTTTTCATGGTATCACTCCTACACTATTAGCAGAATGTGGCTCCACCGGTTAGACCACCGCCGACAGCACCACCAACAGCTCCAACTACGCCTCCACTAACTGTCCCAATTACTGGAATAGTAACTGTTCCTACTCCTGCACCTGCAAGACCTAAAGTAGTGCCTCCTGTCACTGCGCCACCCGCTATACCAGAAACGCATTTCCCTACTCCACGTTCTTTTTGTGTTTTCTGCACATAAAAACCTAATTTACCGTCTTTTTCAAAATAAATTAACGTAACATTTTTACCATTTTTATCTTTTGCAGTTGATGGCAAAATTTCCTTTTTACCAGTCTTTACATCTTTTAGTGTTGCCACTCCGAACTCCTTTTATATAAAGAAAGAATCCCACATATACTCAAAAGGCATACTAGAGTTCTCTACATAATCTATAGACTCATTTTAACCATTTACAATATACAAGTAAATAAATCAAATAAACCTTTTCGTTTTTAGTAAGTTTTTATTTCTCCGAAAAATTTTATTAAACGATATGCATGATTTCAATCTAGATTGATTTTTCAACTACTTACCGAGCTTTCCATAAACTATGTCGTTTTCTTACATATGTTTCAATCTTCGACCAATCTCAAAGATAGATTGATCGAAGATGTTGAAGTCGTGTTTCACGACGCCACATTTACGATTAACATATCTAGTTATCCAAATTCCTCTTCCACTGTAACAGTGGCGTTTCCCAGCGCATAATAATCTCTAACAATCTTAATAGATTTAAATAAATTAACGACTCTTAACAGTTAAGAATAATATTCTGACACTTATGCAAAACAATTAAATTTAATAGCAATCTCTTCTAAACTATTTTATGAACGGGATGGCAATATGGTAATCAAGTTCATGTGAAAAATTTATTAGTTACTGGCTACACAACTGGAATTTTGAAAATCATAGGGCAAATGTTACTTGCTGTAGCAATTTTTTCACTAACTATTTATTTTGCTTATATAATGGAATCTTTACTTTTTGGGTTCTTACAAACAGTCACTTCATTAGTACTTTTAATATGTTCACTTGTATTAGCTTGGACTTCTTTCATAGTTACATTACTTTTAATAATTGTGTTAAGTGGCATTTTCTATTTTGGTGAAAACGATTAATTAAATTATTAAATGCTAGTTATACGAATTAGGACCTTTCACTCACTTTGTTTTTTTAATGATTATTTACTTATATTTCAAACATTTGGTTTTGCAAATTCACTATTAAAGGAGATAAATGTATAATGAAAATCACAAAAGCTATTGGTTCACTAGTCTTGACTGCCGTTTTATTAACGTCTGTTTCACCTTTAACTAACGCAAATGAAATACAGACAAACAATACAAAAACTGCTCACCAAAGTTATGAAAATATAAATGGTGTGAAAATTAATCGCAATCCTAACTTGCCAATGAATCCAGAAGCACAACAACGAATTGGCGGAACAAAAGTAGTTAAAACTGCTATAAAGCTAATTATTAATAATAGGGGCAAAGCAAAAAATGTCATACAACAAGTTGGTGGCAAAAAAGCTGCAACTATTTTTGATAAAGGGTATTCAGGTATTGTAAAAGAATTGAAACCATTGCTAAAATGGTCAGAAGTACCAGCTAACGCTGTCGGTGATGCAGTTAAACGAGGCGCAATAAATGCCGGTCTAAGTAAAAGTGATGCTGGAATAATCTCAACTGTAGTCAAAGAAGCCATTGCATGGTTATTCTAAAATGTTAAAGGAGTGTTTCATATGCTTGAAGATAACGGCGATATCAGATTGCTATATCAATCAATAGAAGAACTTGCTTCAGTTTTGGGTCAAAGTCAATTCGAAACTAAAACTGTCAGCTTAATATTTGTACAAATGGACTTAAGATATAGTGTTTTCGAAAAAGTGCAAACTGATTTTATGAAGTATTTAGCACATAAAAATTCTGATGAAATAAAATATATAGACTTAATCAAAATAATAGAAAATGCATTACCTGAAGATAAAGAACTTAGTATCAATGTGATTAATTCCATTATTATTGGTTTCGCTAATAACTATTACCCAATATTGCAAAGTTTAGTACCGGAAATACAAAGTAGTTATGGCATAACCATAAATAAAAATTTCAATATAGATAGTATAGATTTTTAAATACTATTTAATAAGAATAGGAAACCGATCCCAGGACATAAAATCCAAATCGTAGGCTCTACAATCTTATATTGGTAGTAGTTGACTGCGGAGCCCCAACATAAAGAAATTGGTACGCCAATTTCTACAGATATAACTCCCATCATTTCATCACATGATGTTGCCCATACCAATCGCACCAAAAAAGGCTAGAAACCGCGTAATAACGGTACTTCTAGCCTATCATTTGCTATATATAATTATTCCCACTCGATGACAAGAGTACTTTTCGTTAATTTGTACCAGTTTATAACTATTGATATATCAAGATTTTCAATGCTCTATACTTCTCAACAGTTCATGTCACTGCATAATTTACGTATTCATTGCCTACAACGTATGAGATGATATATCAAATCAACTCTACAAGGTTGTAAAATATCAACATTGAAAGCAAGGTACATTTACTCATTATTTGTGGCGGATAAAAGATAAATGCTTTTTATTACTCCTATAAAATAAACCGACCATATTATAATTCAACATTTTTATAAATATAGTGTTATTTGAAAATCTTTCTAACTACAACACAGGGCATTATTCAGCATAAAAAGACAATCACTTAGTTATTAGTGTGCGCTATTTTTTATTTAGTTATTTTAAAGTAAGAAAGGTTATTTTCAATAACTCCTAACCTAGAAAGTTTAATAAAGTTATGTTCTGAACATTTATTCTCTATCTTAGTTAGAGTCTCATTCCATTCAATAATATTATTTTCTGGCATACTCATAAATATTTTCTTCATAGCTAATAAAAATGTAACTAACCTTTGCTGATATTTATACTTTTCTATATTTACATACATTTCCTCATCACTATGATGTTTTGCACAGGTGTTTGTAAAATTAATTCCATAAATTATATCTGTGTGAGCTATTCTATTTCTCAAAAACCTGATACTATTCAACCATGCACACAATAACTTTTCTGGAAGTTTTATGCTTATACCAGTATTTTTTTCTATTAAATTTTCAATTCGCTTACTTACTTTATTTCTATAAGTTGGTAATGTAGTTCTATAAAAAGTAGACAAATCTCCAAAACTAAAATTTTGGAATAAAACCCAAGCTGGTATAATATTGTATTTTTTAATATTATGTTTAACGTTATCGTTACTTTTCTTTTTTTCTATAGCTCTCCAAAAAACATTTTGTAACCTATTGAACTCTTTTAGCTTTTTGGCAGAATATTTATACTCATCATTAACTTTCTCAAAATATAAATCTTTATCTAAATAGAACAGTGTCGAAGGCTTGTTATTATACTCAATTTCTAACATATATACTTCTAAAATAATATTTCTTATATGAGTTTCCAACATATTTACTAAACTAAATAATTGTTTCAATAAATATCTATCAAATTTATAAAGTATATATACTTCATCAAAATTTTTCGGCTCATCTTTACCAAATTCATTATACATAAAATGCTTCAAATTATAATAGCCAACACTATGTAAAAGCTCCACACATTTTTCTTTTGACTTAATTTCAGGAAAATATAAATTTTTAGTTTCTAATTTATATAACATTTGTTCTATTGTAAAGGGAGTGGGTATTTCACTTTTAGGAGCATCGTTTAGTGTCTCAAAAGTTACTTTTAAATTATCATACTCTTTAACGTCGATTACTTTTTCTTTATACATTATGCCTTCTAATTCTTTTAAGTTAATTTCAAGTGATTTATCCATAACTATAAATTCTCCTATTACAAAAAAAAGGCCAACTGTGTTTCGCATTGCTAAGAGGCGTTAGTTGACTTCTAATAAATTAATATTAATCTAAGGGGTGTCAATTGTCAATTGTAATTCAATCATTCTTGTCTTCTCAAACCTCACTAAATCATCAATAAATATAGGTTCTAACATAATCAGATTTACCTTATCGCCAAATATTCTATGATAACGACCACTTTCTTTTATGTAGTACAAAAGATATTTATTTAAAACTCTTGTCTCTTAGTAACAAATAAATTTTCTCTCACTCCTCTAACGGATATCATCTACAATCATTGTATGACTAGGATTGTCGTTAAATACTTCTTCTACATTTTTGTCTAACTTCTCATCATCTCCGTCTCAAAATATAAGAAAGAGATGATTCCCATTATTTCACGTCATGATGTTGCCCATGCCAAGCACACCAAAAAGGCTGGAAACCGCATAGTAACGGTAACTCCAGCCTATCATTTGCTATATATAATTATTCCCACTCAATTGTGCTTGGTGGTTTTGATGTAATGTCATAGACTACGCGGTTGACGTGATCTACTTCGTTTACGATACGACTAGAAATCTTTTGTAAGACTTCCCAATCGATGCGTGCGAAGTCACTTGTCATACCGTCGATAGATGTTACTGCACGAATACCTACTGTGTGATCATACGTACGGTAGTCTCCCATAACACCTACTGATTGAATGTTTGGTAACACTGTGAAGTATTGCCAAATTTCTCTTTCAAGACCTTCTTCTCTAATCACTTGGCGTAAAATCGCGTCTGATTCTCTAACGATTTCTAGTTTATCTTCAGTAATTTCTCCAAGTACACGAATACCAAGACCAGGTCCTGGGAATGGTTGTCTCCACACTAAATGTTCTGGAATACCTAATTCAATACCTAATTTACGTACTTCATCTTTAAACAATGTATTGATTGGTTCGATTAATTCGAATTCCATGTCTTCTGGTAATCCACCAACATTGTGATGTGATTTGATTGTTTGTGCTGTCTTGGTACCTGATTCGATAACGTCTGTATAAAGTGTTCCTTGCGCAAGGAAGTCTACACCTTTCAGTTTTGATGCTTCATCATCAAATACATATACAAATTCATTACCAATGATTTTACGTTTTTGTTCAGGATCTGAAACACCTTTTAATTTATTCATAAAACGATCTTTCGCATTAACACGAATAATATTCATGTTGAACCCTTCACCGAATTGTTCCATAACCATGTCGCCTTCACCTTTACGAAGTAAGCCATGGTCTACAAAGATACATGTTAGTTGATCCCCAATTGCTTTATGCAATAATACAGCAACAACAGATGAATCTACGCCACCACTCATCGCACATAATACACGACGGTCGCCTACGCGTTGACGAATCTTTTCAATTTCAATTTCGATAAAGTTTTCCATTGTCCATTGACCTTTACACTCACAAACACGACGTACGAAGTTGTTTAACAAATCATTACCATATTCTGTATGACGTACTTCTGGATGGAATTGAACACCATAAATGCGACGTTTCTTATCTTCGATTGCTGCATAGTCTGTACTTGGGCTATCAGCGATAACTTCAAAGCCTTCTGGAATTTCAATAACTTTATCAGAATGACTCATCCAAACAGTTTGTTCTGCTGGTAAGCCAGCGAATAACTCATCTGACTTCGCATTAATGATTGCTTTACCGTATTCACGTTCATTGGCACGCTCAACTTTACCACCTAGTAATTTAGTAGTTAATTGCATGCCGTAACAAATACCAAGTACTGGAATTCCTAAATTATATATTTCCGGATCAATTGTAAATGAACCTTCTTCATAAACTGAATTTGGACCACCTGATAAGATAATACCTTTTGGATTCATTTTCTTAATTTCTTTAATTGAAATTTCATGATCGTGTAATTCACTATAAACGCCCATTTCACGAATTCGGCGTGTAATTAATTGGTTGTATTGGCTACCAAAGTCTAAGACAAGGATTAACTCTTGTTCTTTTGCCATTTCCATATTTGTCGTTCTCCTTTATCTTAATTAGAATGAGTAGTTCGGTGATTCTTTCGTAATTTGAATATTATGTGGGTGACTTTCTGCTAAACCAGCAGGGCCCATACGTGTGAATTGTGCTTCTTCGCGTAATTCTCTTAAATCGTGTGAACCAGTATAACCCATACCAGCACGCACACCGCCCATTAATTGGTAAATTGTATCTTGTAACGCACCTTTATATGCCGTACGTCCTTCGATACCTTCAGGAACAAATTTCTTAGGCGCTTTGTCTTCTTGGAAGTAACGGTCGTTTGAACCTTTTTCCATCGCACCTAAAGAGCCCATACCGCGGTATACTTTATATTGTCTACCTTGGAAAATTTCTGTTGCGCCTGGGCTTTCTTCAGTACCTGCTAATAAGCTACCTAACATAACCGCATGTCCACCAGCAGCTAATGCTTTAATGATATCTCCTGAGAATTTAATACCACCATCAGCAATGATAGCTTTACCATGTTTGCGTGCTTCAGTTGCACAATCATAAATTGCTGTAATTTGTGGTACACCAACACCTGCTACAACACGCGTCGTACAAATTGAACCTGGGCCAATACCAACTTTAACAATATCTGCACCCGCTTCAAATAAATCTTTTGTTGCTTCTGCAGTTGCTACGTTACCAGCTACTAATGTGATTTCTGGGTAAGTCTTCTTAATATGTTTC
This sequence comes from Staphylococcus sp. EG-SA-18, assembly GCF_017151825.1. NCBI lineage: Bacteria > Bacillati > Bacillota > Bacilli > Caryophanales > Staphylococcaceae > Staphylococcus > Staphylococcus sp. EG-SA-18. Next base: position 136,956 of record NZ_JACYVY010000022.1, on the reverse strand, counting down.
ACTTGATCGATAACGCCTTTAGAGTGACCATGTGCTGTATCGATAACTAAGACATCCACACCTGCTTCGACTAATTTTTGAGCACGAATATCAGTGTCTTTTGAAATACCGATTGCTGCGGCTACAAGTAGACGACCATGTTCATCTTTTGCTGCATTAGGGAATTCGATTACTTTTTCAATATCTTTAATAGTAATAAGACCTTCTAGACGTCCGTCTTTAACTAATGGTAACTTTTCAATCTTATGTTTTTGGAGAATTTTTTCTGCTTCTTCAAGTGTTGTATTCACTGGAGCTGTAATTAAATTTTCTTGCGTCATTACATCTACAATTTTAATCGAGAAGTCTTCAATAAAACGTAAGTCACGGTTTGTTAAAATACCTACTAAGTTGCGATCTTCTTTATTATCAACAATTGGTACACCTGAAATACGGTATTTACCCATTAATGCTTCTGCTTCATAAACGCTTTCTTCTGGCGTTAAGAAAAATGGGTTTGAAATGACACCATTTTCTGAGCGTTTTACTTTTTGAACTTCGTCCGCTTGTTCTTCAACGCCCATATTTTTATGAATAACACCTAAACCACCTTGACGAGCCATAGCAATCGCCATTTTAGATTCAGTTACAGTATCCATACCAGCAGAAATAACTGGAATATTTAATTTAACTTTGTCTGATAATTGTACGCTTAAATCAACGTCTTTCGGTAAAATATCAGATTGTGCTGGAATTAATAACACATCATCAAACGTTAATGATTCTTTTGCAAATTTACTTTCCCACATTAAAAACAGCCTCCATTTTTCAAATTAATTAGTTATATTATTTCACATTTTCTTCCGTTTGTTTATACTTTATTCCATTAAAAAAGAAATTAAGAATAATTGCAGAGATTGCGCCTAAAACAATTCCGTTTTGAGTCAACCATGCAAATTGTTCACCTAAACCTTTAAATGCTTGTGGTACAGCGCTTATACCAGTACCTAATCCTACTGATACAGCGATAATTAATAAATTGTTTTGATTTTTAAAATCGATATGACCTAATATACTAACACCATATGCCATTACCATGCCAAACATAGCTATCATCGCACCACCTAACACAGGTAGCGGTATGATATTTGCTAATGCACCAAGCTTAGGTATACAACCACATATAAGTAATAACACGACCATGCCGTATATAACATTATTTTTCTTAGCGCCGGATAAAGAAACAAGTCCTACATTTTGCGAATAGGCTGTATACGGAAATGAATTGAATATAGAACCTAACACTATCGCTAGACCTTCCGCAGTATAACCTTTACGAAAATCTTTTCTTTCTAACTTCTTACCGGTAATTTCACTTAACGCATGATAGACACCTGTCGACTCAATTAAACTAACGATAGCTACAATAAAGAACACTAACGTCGATGTCACATCAAAGCTAAATCCAGAGAATCTAAACGGCACTGGGATGCCTAACCAACCGGCATGATTGACTTGATTAATATCGACCATCCCAAGTAAGCCAGCACCTATCGTTCCTAAAACGAGTCCAATTAATATGGCAATACTCTTAATAAATCCAGTTGTGAATCTTTGTAAAACAAGAATAATGATTAATGTCATTAAACCTAACAAAATGTTCTTAACATCTCCATAGTCCTTTGCACCTTGACCTCCAGCTAAGTAATTCATTGCTACTGGCATTAAATTGATACCAATGATAGTAACAACACTACCCGTTACTACTGGTGGGAAGAATTTTACAAGATGTGAAAAGAAAGGCGCGATGATAATAACTAATATCCCTGATAAAAATAGCGAACCATAAAGTACATCTATTCCTTTCGTTTGACCAATTAAAATCATGGGCGCAACAGCCGTGAATGTACATCCAAGAACGATTGGTAATCCTGTTCCTGTTACTTTATTGGCTTGTAAAAATGTGGCAACCCCACACATAAATATATCTACTGTAACTAAGTAAGCGATTTGTTCAGGTGTAAACTTCAAACTTGTACCAACAATGATTGGAACTAAGATGGCACCTGCGTACATAGCTAAAAGATGTTGAACACTTAGGATTAAATTTTTCATTATTCTTCTCCCACCAATGTCACTTTGTTTCCTTCTAGTGAAGCAACCTTGCAGAGAGAAGAAACTGTTAAACCTGCTTCTTCTAAACGTTGATGCCCATTTTGGAAACTCTTTTCAACAACAATACCAATACCAGCTGTCTTAGCATTCGCTTGCTGTGCGATATCGTATAATCCTAATGAAGCATCACCATTTGCTAAAAAGTCATCGATGATGAGTACAGTATCTTCTTCTGATAAAAATTCTTTTGAAACAATGACCGTACTTGTTTTATTTTTAGTAAATGAATGAATAGATGTTTCATAATAACCATCCGTCAAAGTGCTAGGTTTTGCTTTTTTCGCAAATAAACATGGCACATCAAAATGCAGTGCAGCCATGATTGCAGGTGCGATACCGGAAGCTTCAATGGTTAAGATTTTAGTAATCCCTTTATCTTTAAATTGCTCGTAAAAAGTGCGACCAACTTCATTCATTAACTTTGCATCAATTTGATGATTTAAAAATCCATCGACTTTTAAAATCTTCTCATCAATGACAACGCCGTCTTCCTTTACTTTTTGTCCTAGTAACTCCACTCTTAAAACCTCCTCAGATTTGTGTGAAACATTTTGCTCTTAAATTGGTGCTAGATACAAAAAAATCCCCAAACTAAATAATAGTTTCAGGGTTTATGAGTGAACGAACATGCATAACGAATTTGTCATGCAATCAATGTAAAAGAAGTTTCATCAAATAAACTGTGACCATCATATAAAATGATATAAATCACCCACCATGGTTACAATTTAATGGCTGAAGCTACTCCTAGTATTGTGTTGTTACTCATAGTCATGTCGTTCAAGGCAACATGGTAGAAACTTCTAAAGCCATATTCTTTAGATTATATGAGTTTATGTAAATTATTTAACGATAATAGCAAATTTTCGGCATTTTTTCAATAACTGCTTAGGTAATCTTTTAATAGTTTTATAAATGTACAGAGACGTTTAATGCGAATGAAGACTTATAACTTAATAATGTAAGGGTTTTACTTTATAATAAGAAGGGTAAAAGATTAAATAAACAAATTTTTAAAGGGGCGACAACTATGGCAGATATTACTGTAGTAAATGACACTGGCGAATTATACAACGTAATCAATCAAAAGAAATCTGAAGGTTATTTAGAATCAGAGCTAACAATTATTAGTAAAAGTAAATTACACCTAAATGACTTACACGACTCTGAAATCTCCCTTATCTCAACAAGTGGAACATTTAGTGATAGAATGACTAAACTGTTAACAGGAGAAGATGGTGAACATGCAGTTTTATCACGTTACAACTTAGCGCCTGATGAATTAGAAAAATATAAACAACTTATTTTAGACGATAAAATGTTAGTTGTAGCGGTTCGTGACAAATCATCACATCAAGAAGTGCATGAAAATAATTCAGCTTATGAAGAGATTGATATTACACATTTTGCTGAAGCATCTAAAGGTCCCAAAGCTTAGTTATCACACTGAATTCAAAATGAGATTACTGTACTGTCTAATTTAAGATAGTACAGTTTTTTATACCATTTAAAAGTTTATGAACAGTCTTTTACAGCAGGCGATTATGCTATAATATTATTTAAATTGGGGAGGTGTTCTTATGGAATTTAAAACCATTCAATCTGTCAAAGATCCACATTACAACGAAGCACTTAAACTTTACGATACTAAGTTAAATTTATCTTTAACTGAAGATAAACGTATCATCAAACGCTCATTAGAAAACAACAAAACCGAAAACGATTATGTCTTTATCGTAGGCTTAGAAAACGATGTTGTTGTCAGTCTAGCAACTGCACATTATGAAGCCACAACCAATTCAGCATTTTTAATTTATTTATTCGCAAAAGACCTACCCAACCATGATGAGTTAATGACGCAAACATTACATCAAATTGAACATGAACTAAACTTATTATCAAACCTTGTTCATTCTAGAAGTATTAACTTTTTAATGATGGAAGTCCCTAAAGAACCTGCAGATTTAACACAAGATAATGGACTCATTATTGAACACCGTAGACAGTTTTTATACGAACATCAATTTGAAAGACAAACTGAAATTGATTACATTCATCCAACTAATGATGGTCACACTAAAAAAGTGGACTTATTTTTAAAGAAAAATATTAAACTGACAAAGGATATCTACGGTACAAGTGTTAAATCAAATTATATTTTGAAGTATGTATTTGCAAATGGTATCGCACGTGAAATTATTTATGCTTTATTAGAAGAAATGGATTTACGTAAACCATTTTAAACAAACTTGAAATCACTAACAATAACGTTTAAACTATGTATGAAGCAAGACTGACGTTTCACTGCCCGTAGACAAACGTCAGTATACATAAAGCATATGCAGAAAGGACTTTAAAGTATGTTAACTAAAGAATTTGCACAACGCGTAGAACTAAGTGAGAAGCAAGTCCGTAAAATTGTTCAACATTTAGAAGAACGTGGTTACCAACTAAGCAAGACTGAATATCGTGGTCGTGAAGCAACTGATTTCAAAGAAGAAGATATCGAGCTTTTCAAAGACATTGCCGACAAAGTAAAACAAACAAATAGTTATGATCTAGCGTTTGATGAATTAGAAAAAGAAAAAGACTTCCTGCAAGTCATTGTCAAAAACGATGACAAAAACTTACCTACTAATCAAAATGTCGCTCAATTAGTAGAAGATTTACGCCTAGAAATCCAGAAAATGCGCGAAGAACGTCACCTACTTGGTCAAATGATGAATCAAGTACATCAGCAACAACAAGAATTAAAAGAACTTCAAAATCAACTTACATCTAAAATCGATTCAAATAGCGAATCCTTAAAAGCTATCCAAACATCACAAGAGGCTATCCAAGAAGCACAAGCATCTCAAGCTAAAGTATTGGCTGAATCAACAAATAAAGTTGAAAAGAATGCTGTTACTGAAGATAAAGCTGACAGTAAAGATTCGAAGGTTGCTGGAGTGAATACGTCAACAGACGCTAAGACGGATACTAAAGCAGACAATGCAGGCGATGGCACTACTACTAAAGTAGATAAAGAGGATCAAATTTCTGCAACTGAAGCAATTGAAAAAGCCAGCGTTGAGCAGTCTAAAAATGGCAATGCAGCTGAGACTTCAAATAAAGAAGCTACAATAGATGCAGAAGCGCAACATGATGCTGAACAACAAGTAGCAGAAGCCCATGCAGAAGCTTCTAAACAAGCTACTTCGAACGATTCATTGGAAGCGAAAGCAGAAAATGACAGCACAGCTTCACAGTCTGAAATGTCAGAACCAAAACCTCAAGAAGAGAAAAAAGGTTTCTTCGCACGTTTATTCAACTTGTAGGGAGTGGGACAGAAATGATATTTTCGCAAAATTTATTTCGTCGTCCCACCCCAACTTGCATTGTCTGTAGAAATCGGGAATCCAATTTCTCTTTGTTGGGGCCCCGCCGGCAAGGTTGACTAGAATTGAAAAAAGCTTGTTACAAGCGCATTTTCGTTCAGTCAACTACTGCCAATATAACTTCGTAGAGCATAGAACATTGATTTATGTCCCAGCCTGTAATACTCAATAATATATAGCTTTGATTTAAAAACTGATCTTTTATAAAACTATAGAACTGTAATTTACTTTCAAATTTAATACTCAATTCATAAAACCTGAAACAAGCTGATATACTCCTTTCAATATCTACTTTGAAGAGAGCATATCAAACTAATTTGTTTCAGGTTTTTTAATTATTCATTATGATTAATATTGAATTTTGAATAAATTTTTGTAGTATGTTACTTTTAAATGGGATGGCTTCTGTGTATTCCTAAATTAATTCATCTTATAAGCCCATTCAATTTAAATGTTTGGCTGTGTTAGTAACTGACGAATCGCACAAGGGCACACTCATATTCACATTTTCTACAAACGCCTTTTTGCTCAAACAAAAATATTTGTTTTACGGTAGCTTTTGAACTACCACCTGCACACACGAACCCTCAAAAGATGCTAATTTTGATTCGACAGAATTTTTTACAACGTGTTTGTTCGAAGTGTCTTTTCAAGGTTGATCATTTATTATCTTTTTATTCAATAAATATGAGGTTAGCAATTTTTATTAAACCGCCATAGCCACATCTCGATTCAAGGATACATTTGTTTTCTCATATCTTATCTCTCATGACAGTACACGATATATATCTTTTCCAAATATTCATCACTTTTTTCCCGTTAAAATCATTTCTATTATTAACGCTGTAATGACAACTTATTTAATTTATTGCGTTTAATTCCCTGCTTCATTTTCAAATATCAACTTTAATCGACTAGGTCATAACACTATTAACCCTTTTCACCTTTCTCTACTAAATTCAAAACGATTTGTTTACAAATTCCCTTATGCCAACGGTCGAATTTCATCATGTTTACATTTAATTGCAAATGCCCTCTTGAAATATTTTAAAATTAATATTATTCTTAGCATACTAGTCGGAATTATATTCAAAAATTTGAGGAGTGACGTTCATGAATGCTTTTCTTACACTGATTAATATTATTGTATTGGTGATTTTCATCGTAATATTGCACATGATGGCTCGCAAACATATATCTTTTGCGAAACGTGTGTTTACAGCTTTAGGTATCGGCATTGTATTTGGCGTGTTATTACATCTTGTCTATGGAACACATTCGAATGTTATTACATCAACAAGTGACTGGTTCAACATTGTCGGACAAGGTTACGTTGCATTGTTGCAAATGATTGTGATGCCTTTAATTTTCATTTCTATTGTCGCTGCATTCACTAAAATTCAAATCGGAGAAAAGTTTGCTAAAATTGGTAGTCTCATTTTTATCTTTTTAATTGGCACTGTCACCATTGCTGCAATTGTTGGTGTTGTTTATGCCTTGGTGTTTGGTTTAGATGCATCAACAATTAACCTTGGTAACGCTGAACAAGCGCGTGGAAGCGAAATTGCTAAACAAGCGAAAGATTTAACAGCACATACGTTACCACAACAAATTTTGGAATTATTGCCTAAAAATCCATTCTTAGATTTCACTGGACAACGTGCAACTTCCACGATTGCTGTCGTGATATTTGCTTCGTTTATAGGATTTGCTTATTTACGCGTAGCACGCAAACAACCTGATCATGGTGAATTGCTTAAGCGTGCGATTGACGCTATCTATTCACTAGTAATGGCGATTGTGACGTTCGTCTTACGTTTAACGCCATACGGTGTATTAGCAATTATGGCCAACACATTATCGACAAGTGACTTTGGCGCCATTTGGACTTTAGGAAAATTCTTAATCGCATCGTACGCTGCATTAATTACGATGTATATCATTCACTTAATTATTTTAAGCCTGTTAGGTATTAGCCCAATTCGCTATGTTAAAAAGACTTTGGAAGTATTAATCTTTGCATTCACATCACGCTCAAGCGCGGGTGCCTTACCATTGAATGTACAAACACAAACAAGACGTCTAGGCGTGCCAGAAGGTATTGCCAATTTCGCTGCGACATTTGGATTGTCGATTGGACAAAATGGTTGTGCAGGCATTTACCCTGCCATGCTTGCAATTATGGTCGCACCCGTCGCTAATGTAGAAATTGATTTACAATTTATTGTAACGTTAATCGCTGTCGTGATTATTAGTTCATTCGGCGTTGCTGGCGTCGGTGGCGGGGCTACATTTGCATCCATATTGGTGTTGTCAACGTTAAACTTGCCAGTCGCTTTAGCCGGCGTGCTCATCTCCGTTGAACCATTGATTGACATGGGTAGAACAGCATTAAACGTGAACGATTCAATGCTAGCTGGTACAGGTACCGCCAAGTTAACTAAACATTGGGATAAAGATACTTTCGATTCAAATGATAATGCTGCATTAACTTCACACTAATTCATTGCAAGAAATACCCGCCCCCTCTAGCTATACTTATCATTTTAAGCTAGAGGGGGGCGGGTTATTTTGGTATCTTGCTATCGCTGTATTAAGCCTGATTTTTGCAATTGTTCTAACATATCTAATCTTGCTTTGTTTCCTAGGAACATCTCAATTTGCTGCGACCATGTTTCTTTGCGATTCCCGTTTGTACGTTGATTATAGTACTCGCTGATTGTCTGGTCGTAATCTGCCATTTGTGCATACTGTGTTTCCTTATCAGCATGATACTTATTATGATGGAAGACATGGTCAAATGGTAAGCGTGGCTTGGCTGCACCATTTTCGTCATCTGCGGGTTCCCCTACTGCCATACCAAATACCGGGAAGACATAGTCAGGTAAGTCTAAAATTTCTCGAACTCGTTCAACATCATTTCTTAATGATCCTAAAAAGACAATGCCATACCCCATATCTTCAGCAGTTACCGCAATATTTTCGGCAACTAATGCTGCATCGATTGCACCTACTAGCAAACCTTCCGTTGAACCATATGCATTTTCCATATCAGTTTCAGCATGTTGATCAACTAAATGATGACGATAATAATCAATAACAAAGACGAATAAATAGCCATTTTCTACAACATAAGGTTGTCCAGAAACTTCTCGTAAATTTTCTTTAATCTTCTCATCGTCGATACCAATAATTGAGTATGCTTGCAGGAAACTTGACGTCGAAGCGCTTTGTCCAGCTTCTACCAATTTCTTAACAACGTCTTCACTTAAAGGTTTATTCTTAAATTTTCTAACAGAATGATGCTTTTTCACAAGATTATATACATGTTCTGACACGTTACCCACTCCTCGATACTTTACAATTAATTTAAAATCTTCATATTGCAATTGTACACGTCCAAACTTTTTTATAGCAATTATTTGCTTATAAGTTAATAATTGAACTTTTAAAAATATTGTCTCATACTTTAAAAATCCAGTTTCTCACTCATTACCTTCATCCATCTCGAACAAATATTCTCACACCATTATCAATAAGGTTGACTTAGTTGAGAATACAAATCTTCTTTTTTTACATTTTTTACATTAAAATCAAGATATTAAATATAGACACAACCTTTTAAATCATCAACTACAAAATCCATTATCAAAGCACTTTATATTATCTTTCTTTATTTTAAAAGTAATCATTCACTTTACAAAGTTATCCAGTTGACTATTCTGGATCAAAATGTAATAATGCTAACTAAGAGATTAGAATTATTATAATTAAGCACAATCAATTGATAGTTCTAATTCATACTTAAATTCTTAGGAGGAAGATATTTATGTCATTAATTAACAAAGAAATCTTACCATTTACAGCGCAAGCTTTCGATCCAAAAAAAGATCAATTTAAAGAAGTTACACAAGAAGATTTAAAAGGTTCTTGGAGCGTAGTATGCTTCTATCCTGCTGACTTCTCATTCGTTTGTCCAACTGAATTAGAAGACTTACAAAACCAATATGAAGAATTACAAAAATTAGGCGTAAATGTATTCTCAGTATCAACTGATACTCACTTCGTACACAAAGCATGGCATGACCATTCAGATGCAATTAGCAAAATCACTTACACTATGATTGGTGACCCATCACAAACAATCACTCGTAATTTTGATGTATTAGATGAAGCTACTGGTTTAGCTCAACGTGGTACATTCATTATCGACCCAGACGGTGTTGTACAAGCATCTGAAATTAACGCTGACGGAATTGGCCGTGACGCTAGTACATTAGCTCACAAAATCAAAGCAGCTCAATATGTTCGTAAAAACCCTGGCGAAGTATGCCCAGCTAAATGGGAAGAAGGCGCTAAAACATTGCAACCTGGTTTAGATTTAGTAGGTAAAATCTAAGGAGGCATTACAACCATGCTTAATGCTGATTTAAAACAACAACTTAAACAATTATTAGAACTAATGGAGGGCAACGTTGAATTCGTTGCCAGCCTTGGTTCAGATGAAAAATCTAAGGAACTCAAAGAATTATTAACAGAAATTTCTGATATGTCACCTAGACTTTCACTTTCTGAAAAGTCTTTAAAGCGTACACCAAGTTTCTCAGTCAATCGTCCTGGCGAAGAAACAGGTGTAACATTTGCAGGTATTCCATTAGGTCACGAGTTTAACTCACTTGTTTTAGCAATTTTACAGGTTAGTGGTCGTGCACCTAAAGAAAAACAGTCAATCATTGACCAAATTAAAAACTTAGAAGGTTCATTCCATTTTGAAACATTCATTAGTTTAACGTGTCAAAAATGTCCTGATGTCGTTCAAGCACTTAACTTAATGAGTGTGATCAACCCTAACATCACGCATTCTATGATTGATGGTGCAGTGTTCCGTGAAGAATCTGAAAACATCATGGCAGTCCCTGCTGTCTTTTTAAATGGCGAAGAATTTGGCAATGGTCGTATGACAATCCAAGATATTCTTTCGAAACTAGGCAGTACGGCAGATGCATCTGAGTTTGAAAATAAAGAACCTTATGATGTCTTAATCGTTGGTGGTGGTCCTGCTAGTGGTAGTGCAGCGATTTACACAGCACGTAAAGGTTTACGTACTGGTATAGTTGCTGATCGTATCGGTGGCCAAGTTAATGATACTGCTGGTATTGAGAACTTCATTACTGTTAAAGAAACAACTGGTTCTGAATTTTCTTCTAACTTAGCAGCGCACATTGATCAATATGACATTGATGCAATGACAGGTATACGTGCTACAGATATCGAAAAGACTGACGAAGCAATTAAAGTTACGTCAGAAAACGGTGCTGTCTTAGAAAGTAAAACAGTCATTATTGCTACTGGTGCAGGTTGGCGTAAGCTAAACATTCCAGGTGAAGAGCAATTGATTAATAAAGGTGTTGCATTCTGCCCTCACTGTGACGGACCTCTATTTGAAAATAAAGACGTAGCAGTTATCGGTGGCGGTAACTCTGGGGTTGAAGCAGCAATTGACCTTGCTGGTATCGTTAATCATGTTACATTATTCGAATTCGCTAGCGAATTAAAAGCAGACAACGTGTTACAAGATCGTTTACGTTCTTTATCAAATGTTGATATCAAAACAAATGCCAAAACTACTGAAGTTGTCGGAGAAGACCATGTTACAGGTATACGTTACGAAGACATGAGCACCGGCGAAGAACATCTACTTAACTTAGATGGTATCTTTGTTCAAATTGGTTTACTTCCAAACACATCATGGTTAAAAGATGCTGTTGAATTAAACGAACGTGGTGAAATTGTTATTGATCGTAACAATAATACTAACGTACCTGGAATATTTGCTGCTGGCGATGTCACAGATCAGAAGAACAAACAAATTATTATTTCAATGGGCGCTGGTGCAAATGCAGCATTAAATGCCTTTGACTATATTATCAGAAACTAAAGTTTCATTCATTTCACTGACAGTATCTTACATTTGTTAAGATGCTGTTATTTTTTTATCCCGACATAAAATCATGTTATGATAAACTTAATATATACAACGAGGTGTGCAAAAATGCTTGATGTTCATTTTATATACCCAAGAAAATTACAAAACGCATGCGAATATTTTAATTTACCGACCCAAAAAGAAGGATTTGAAGTCACGATGCATGCTTTACGCCCTGAAAATATACATAAAATTTATCATGATATGGATAAGACAGAACAAAAATTTATAGAAACACTTATATCTAATGGTAATCCTGTCACAATTATAAATAAACGCGATGTTAATATTTTAAAGCTAACAAATCATCTAGGTTTTGTTTATCAACTTAACGAAGATGAGTTCTTTGTAAATAATTTCTTTTTAAGATATATCAATTCAGAGGTACTAGATAATGCATATGGTGAATTCGAATCGCTAGATACAATAAACCATATGAATTTAAATGAAGAAGTGTTACGTGTAAGACAACATACGCGCTTAAACGATGTCACATTAGAACATGCTTTACTGTTAAAAACTAATGACGAGCTAAAAACAATATGCAGGCAGTATGGTATCAAAGGATTCTCAAATAAAAACAAACAAAATCTTGTTGAATTAATTATGACAGCATTTTTCAATAATAATCACATCATTGAACAAGTGTTTTCTAATGCTACTCTATTTGAGTTTGATATTCTTTCTAGCATACTTGAAAGTGATGATAACTACCGATTAAACAATGAACTAACTAAATTTGAAAAGCTGCAATTAATAAATTTTGATAACTTTTTAACTATTCATTTTTATTATTATTACGACTTTGAATATGATTGTCTTATTTTGCCAAATGATGTGCGTAAACATATTGAAAATTTCGTGAATCAAGTCGGCAATGGTGATTTTGAGAAAGCTGTAAATCAATTTGTTAATGAGCAAACAATTGAGAATAGTTTAGCAGAGTTTAAAAACGCGTTAGAATTATCATTTATGGAAGACGAAGTTGACTTAGATATGTTACTTGAAGATGAAGATTTTGGTACAACCGATAGCTTAAGAAGTGATGCAATCACTCAATTGATTTCTGAGATTAAGAAAGGATTAATAGATAAAAAAGATATTTTACCTCTTCGTATTATACTTGGTTCTGTAAACTTGTATGGTATTTTATCAACTAATCATCTACTATATCTTTTACAAAGATTTTATGACGCTACTTTTAGTAAAGAAGAGTTACAATATAGCTTAGATACTTTAGCTGGTACTGAGCTATATTATGTTGAAGATGACTTCGTGTTTCATCCTGTGTTATTTGATGTTGTCGAGTCTGAGGCGTCTGGCATTGATATTTCTGATGATGGATATTATGTACCAGCTTCGGTTGAAGAATTAATCTATTATGATAGACATCACTATTTGAAATCTGATCAAGCAATTAAAGAGATCACCAGTTATCTACGCAAACAAATCAATATGAAAAATGATATTGAGAAGGAAAAGTATGTGAACGAAATCATTATGCTTTTACGTACGATACCTACGTCTAAATTGATACAACCAATTATGCAGTTATTTATAGATAATGCTATCCTTAACAACGTTCAAAACGACGCATTATTGATTGAAAAAGCAACTCATGCACGTAATCATTTACGTCTATGGTCATTGCAAGGTCATCGTGACATTCCAAACTAATTCAATGTTACTCTATTAAACATGAATACACATTTTTTCAATTAAAGATAAACTAAGGAGTTATATTACATTATGAAAAAGAGATTACTACTAAGTACATTTTTAGCATCTGCATTAATTCTTACAGGTTGCGCGTCCGATCAATCTGATAACGAAGATCATCACACAAGTACTGGCATCCATGCACCTAAAAGCGCTAAAAAATTAGAAACAAAAGATATCTTTAACTCAGATAAGAAAAATAGTGATATTAGTGATGCAGAGATGAAGCAAGCTATAGAAAAGTATTTGTCTGTAAATAGCGATATACTTGAGAACAAATATATTATGCAACATAAACTAGATAAACAAATTGACAGTCAAACAAAAGTGACTGAAAAACAAGCAGAAACACTTAGCCACTTATCTAACTTAGCTGTTAAAAACGATTTGCATTTCAAGAAATTTGTCACTGAAAACAATATTCCTAAAGAATATAAGAAACCCGTTGAATTAATGATGAATTACTTCAAAGCTTTAAATAGTACAATCGCCAATGTTGATGAAGATATTGAAAAGCTTAGCTATCAACCGCAAAATAAAATCAATGTAGTCGACGTGCCAACAAAATATGCCGGTGATGTTAATAAAAAGCAACAAGATAAAATTAAAGATTTCTTAAAATCTAAAGGTATCAAGAGTGATGTTATCGATAAATAACTGAAAGCCATCATTGCGACATGTAACACATCATTACATGAGCTTTAATTCATGACAATTCTTTATCTTTAAAAGTGACTAATCAATTTAGCTAAAGTCATCATTTGGGCATCAAGCAGCATATTACTGTTTGATGCTTTTTTAATTGCCTTAAATTCACTATCCATCCTAAAATTCCCATTAGTTGACGCATTTGACTATATACCTAACATATTCCATACTTATATTGACTCTATAAACAAAGGATGATCATGATGAAAGTTCGAATTACTTTTATTATTTTAGCAATTTTATCGACGATTGTTTGCTTGTTCTTAACAGCAATGCATCCAACAGGACCAAACACAGTAACTTTTGAACAGCCATATTTATTCACCCTCAACATCATTATAATGGTATTAGTCGCATTACCTTCACTTGTTTTAGCTATATATGATTATATGAGTTTTAGAATTTCTTCTGCTATTTTACAATTTCTAGGGGCTATCTCTTGGTTCTTTTTATCATTGATATTATCGCTCACACAATTTACACCTTTTACATTAGCGTCATTTATAACTTCAATTATTTTGTTCGTAAGCGCAATTATCACATTAGCTATTGGTGGTAAGTCTGTTGATAAGAATGACTTCCATTAAATTCCAAATACAAAAAAGGTTCTGAAGGCAGCTATAAAACACAGCTTTTCAGAACCTCTATACTTCTATTCAATGATATATGGTTTGCAATTTTCAACTTTTAAATCCACAGCTTCTTCCCTTGAAACTTTGTTAAAATAAACCATCAAACAACGAATGACAACTTGATGTGCAACAATGACGATATCATCTTTTTGTGTATCTTCATTGACAACATGATTCATAAAATGTTCGACGCGTTGATATACATCTTCATAACTTTCTCCTTCAGGCGCTTTTTGTGAAAAACTATGACGAAAGTCTTTAAAGTTTGGATCATTGAAATATTTTTCATATTTCGGATTCGCACTGATTTCATCTTTATATTCACCCTCAAATACGCCAAGTGAACGTTCTCTTAATAGAGGCGTAGTCGTTGATGCAATGTCATATGGAAAAATATGTTCAAACGTTTGCTGTGTTCTTAATAAGTCTGAAACATATACATGTTTAATCTGTTTCTCTTTAAAATAATCACATAAATCGTCTGCACTTTTTGTGCCAGTATCCGTTAACGGCACATCTAATTGTCCACAAAAATAAGATCGAAAATGTTTATTATCATAATTCGATTTTGATTCGCCATGTCTAACTAAATAAATCGTCATAATATTACTCCTTACCTTATGTATTTCATATCTACCATAACACTTTGACTACTAATTCGATATCAATCTTAATATTCTATTCTAAAAAAAGAATTAATTCATATTTTAAATTAATGACTCTAAAAATAGTATTGTCTTTAATCAAGTGATGTGTTACTATATGGGTGTAGTTCTTAAATGACTACACAGTCTTTTATATTCATGAACATAATACTCCTGGATGGCGCAACCCAACGTCATCCTTTTTTTATTTGTCAAATACTCGCTTTTTTATTTCCAAAATTTCCTCATATTAATTTATTACTTTTTAATCCTATCTTATCTACATTTTCAAATATTATAATACATATTGACCATTTTCACGCAAATAAAAAAGATGACAACTGAATGCCATCTTTATTTCAATTTCCAATTGAATTTTTTTATTATTTACGCATAGCTCTTAAAATTAACGTTACGATTGCAATTAAGATAATTGAACCAATTAATGCTGGCAAGATGTAAATACTTCCTAATTCAGGACCCCATTGTCCGAATAGTTTGCCACCTACCCATGATCCAATAATACCTGCGATAATATTGCCTAAAATACCACCTGGGATATCTTTACCCATAATAGCACCAGCAGCCCATCCAATTAAGCCACCGATAATTAACATTCCAATAAATCCAAACATAATTTTCAGTCTCCTTTTTCTATTTATTTTGCGTTATTCTAAGTAGTACCCCTTATTTACAATTCTAAAACAAATTCAAATTATTTTTATCCAAATATTTTTAAAAGTAGTAATTGAATATCAATTTTATTCAATGTAGCTATCGTTATTTAAAGTCTCTGTACCGGCAATATCATATACATTATTTTTTCTGCCGAATTCATAGCTTGATTATTTTATGTTATAGGACTAGAATATACACATATTATTAGAGCATCTTTGAATTTTAAATCAAGAAGCGAGGTTAATGAACAATGAATATGCATATTTTATATAACTTACGAACTAAACATAATTTAGAAATTGACGAATTAGCACAACAATTAAATGAGAAATATGGTACTAAATATGAAGCACATCAAATTTGGGAATGGGAGAATCATCACCATGAACCTAAATTTAAAGACGCCATGCATTTAGCTGATTTCTTTGATGCACCATATGAAATGTTTTTAGAAAGTAAGGTTAAAGAATATCAGAAACATTTAGAAGAAGTCGATATTCGCATGGATAAATAGATGCAAATAAACCCTCACAACACGTTAGGCATATATCCTTTCAAATCTATACTGGATATATTACATTGCGTTGTGAGGGTATTTTAATAATTAATATGAATTAAGACATTTTACAAGCGTTAATGCAACGAATCTTTTTAGTGATCTTGCTCACTCTTTAATACTTTACCGTTCTTAGCATCAACAGTAACTTCTTGTTTTTTATTACCTTTTTTCAAATCGATATTGTAAACAAGTTTGCCATCATCTTTTTCAAGTGACCATTCTTTAATATCACCATCAAATTCTTTTTGTCCTTCTTTAATGGCTTTTTTGTAATCTATAGCATCGCTATATTTAAAGTTATCATTTTCATTCACTGTATCTTCTTTTTCAGTCTTTTTGTTAATCACTTTTTTATTTTTATCAGCAACAAGTACTTCTGACTCTTCACCAGATTTTTGTTGCGTCACTTTATAAGCCCATTCACCATTAGAATTTTCAAATGAAATTCCTTTCAACTTTTGGCCTTTGTAGGTTTCTTCAGCTTTTTTCACAGCATCTTCTGGGCTTGTTTTAACATCTTTTAATGCAATAACATCTTTTGTTGTATTAGTGTCTTGATTAGTATTTGACTCTGTTGATTTTGTTTCATCTTTTGGAGTATCATTGCCACATGCAGTAAGCACCACCGCTGACATTGATAACACTGCTAATGATTTTAATTTCATAATATCACTCTCTCTTCCTTTTTTGAAACTCATAACAAAAGCTTATATGCTATATAGATTGTATTACCCCTTGTTTTTAATTTTATTCATAATTATTACAAATATTTTTAAATTAATCATCATGTGTTACTTTCGTTCGTACTCATTTTATAATTGAACCATGTAATATAAGCACGCTATAATCGACTCAATTTGTCTAATGCTTTTTTTAGGTACTTGCCCCTTTTCAACTTCTTCAAAAGTTTCTACGTGATGACCTTTATGTGTAATTTTCAAGTATCTATGCGGTTTAACATCAAATGTAGCAGTATACATTAATTGCGTCTCTTTCCCTTCTTTATTAAAAGCACTTTGACTATAACTTCGGAGTTGATCATCCATTCTAGTAGACACCTCAGTCGTTTTAACATAAGAAACATCTTCCTTTACTAATGGGTTAAATTGATCTGTTATACCATGAGAGTCTATTGTTTTTAAAATGAATAAAGCAGCATAAGCGCCAATGATAGTAAGTGCTAGATATGTTATTGTTTTTAAAATCGTTTTCAAAAGATCACCTCTGACAAAATATAAAATAGGATGTCTCTGAAAACAACTTACATAATTGTAATTAAAGTGTAAGTATTAGTAGAAAATGATGGTATTTGAATCTGAAAGATATGAATCGTTTTTAAACTAAGTTATTTTATAGAGACTTTATTATGGAATTGAAAGAAGTTAATTTTAAGGTTGTCGAATGTAAAAACATATTGATTAACCATAAAAGAGAAATTATTTTTGTAGATTTCGGCATAAACGTCATTAAAGAATTTTCTATATGATGGTGCTAATCATAACAAAGAAAGTTAGGCACCTTTAGATACCTAACTTTCAAAGTATTAGCAATAAAACACTGTATATACTAATTCAACTTAATTTCAAACTTGTTCAATGTCATTAACACTTTTCACAAGTTTGAAAGTTACATTTTTTATATCGGCTGTATTAATTTTTACATTTTCCCTATCTTTTTGTAGCTCTTTATGCGACTCTAATGTATATTTACCGCCATCTTTTGTATTTATGACGATGTTACCTTTAGGCAAATGTTCTCCCATATATAAGCCATAAGAAATATGAGCAAATCTTATGATATGATCCAATTCCTTTAAAGTGACAACTTCTTTATTAAGAGTAATATTTCTCTTAGGTGTATATACTCTATCAGCAACTCTGTATGTTCCTTCTAAATTTATACGAACTTGGTTTTCATTTAAAGGTCTCTCTGAATAAACCCAATTCCTAGATTTATTAGATTTTCCGTTTATTGTATTTTGGCTGTATCTATCGTAAAGTTTTTTAACCAAAGCTTTTTCTGAATTATTTGGTACTTCTTCAACTTTTTGGAATTGTTTATCTTGTACACTTGGGGAATTTTGTGTTGACGCGTCTGCTTTTGGATATATTCCAAATGTTCCCCCATAGATGATACCTAGCGATAGAATAGATTTTAATAGAATTGAATTTTTCGAGTCATTTTTTTTGAACATATTTAATTACCTCCTTGAAGTAAAACTTTATTTTCTTCAATTATAAAAATAATAGACGTGCTCATGAATTAAATTCATCTTAACTCTTGATTAACTTTAATTTGCTACCACTCTGAATTTAATAACTATAAATCGTCTACACATAATTGGACTAAATCTAAGAGAATAGAATTTGTTAATTTAAAATAGTAAGCAATTCAAAGTTATATGTGTAATAGATAAAATAGATATCCCTATAGTGATGCGTTACTAGCTAAACGTAATAACACTTTAGAAGATAATGAAGATAAGGAGTTACTGGATTGTTTCGACTATGTAATTAAGTATAAAAATATCCAACGACAAAACGTAATTATAAAATGGTAAAAGCTATGGTACAGTTTCAAATTGCTAATGACATGCGTATCGGTGAGCTACTTGCAATAAAGAGAGTAAATATAAACTATGAAGATAAAACGCTAGATATCGACGGTAAAGTTAATTGGATAACTGAAAAATGACGGGAGCATCCGGAGTAAAAGAGACAACTAGAACAAGTAACAGCTATAGGGCTATAGGCCTCACTATCCATAGCATCGACTTACTAAGAACACTTATGCTTGTAATGATAAGTTTATTAATATAGGGTACATATTCACAAATGCAGCTGGTGGCCCTATCGACTCGAACAAAATTAGCAACATTATTAAAGGGGGCACTATCAAAGAGACAACTGAGATTAGTTCTATTAAGAAACCTGTAACGACGCATACATTACATCATTCGCATATATCTACACTTGCTCAATTAGGAATTAACTTAAAAGCAATGCAAGAGCATGTAGGTCATTCAGATTATAAAAAAATCTAGAGATATACACACATGTTACTAATCAGATGGCGAAAGATATGATGAATAAATTTGAATGATTGGGGAGTTAAAATTGGAAAAAGATGATACACTAGCAGAAATTAAGCCTATGCTCAATTTTGATGAGCAAATAGCGAAATTAAAACAGATGAATATATTTTTTAATATTATTGACACCGAAAAAGCAAATGAAATTCTTAGAAAAAATAATCACTTCTTCAAACTAGCTTATTTCCGAAAAAATTTCGAAAAAAAGAATGGCGGCTATTTCATAGAATTTGCTTATTTATCAGATTTAGCAACTATAGATATGAAATTAAGATACACAATGTTGCATTTAACTTTAGATATTGAACATAGTTTAAAGTGTCTAGTCTTAAAACTAATAACAGAAAATAACCAAGAAGATGGTTATAAAATAATAGATGAGTTCTTATGTATTGATAAATCATATAGCAATTCAAATTTTGACACAAATTCAAGAACACCAGAAGAAGTTATGGAAACCAAAATCAAAAATAAAAACGAAATATTCAAGCATATGAATAAACGAGGACAACTACCCGAGAAGTTGAATAAATACTATCAAAATCCACCCGCATGGGTTTGCATTGAATTCATGCAACTAGGTCAATTCGTTTCGTTTCTCAACTTCTATTACAAGAAGTACAATGACGAAGAATTGAGAGTTGCTAATATTTTAATGCCTTTAGTTAAAAATATAAGAAACAAATCAGCTCATAACCAACCCATCATAGCAAATCTAAATTATGACAGTAGATCTCCTCAATATTTATTTGAAAAAGGGAATAATATAGGCATATCTAGAAACATGTTCGGAATAAAAAATTTCATAGATACTTTCGCTACGCTAGAATTACATAATCAAGTTTGTAGTAATGCAATTATCCAAGCAAGATATCACGATTTGGACCAACTTCAAAAGCGATATAAAAGAAACGAAAGCTATTATAATAATGCATTAGCTATCAAAAGATTTTTTATAGCTTTAGATAAAATTATTGACTTCAACAGACCAAAAGTATAAACTATCTAGTGAGGAAAGAGACTTATAGGTCTCGCGAGTTATTTTAATTCGTATGCAAGAAAAAGAAGAGCTATGCATTTTATTTAAAATGCGTAGTTCTTTTTTTATGCATCTAAATTCATATTATTTTTGCAATATAAACATATCTTTGTGCAAATTCCGAACACAAAACATTCACATCATCCTTTTTTGCCCTTTTTCTATACCCCAAAACACAAAAAGCCCCGTAAGCCTATGCCTACGGGGTTTGACAATAAATTATATATTATTGTTCTTCTTTAACATATGGTAATAATGCCATATGACGAGAACGTTTGATAGCTGTAGTCAACATACGTTGATATTTAGCTGAAGTACCAGTTACACGACGTGGTAAAATTTTACCGCGTTCTGAGATAAAACGTTTTAATAATTCAGTGTCTTTGTAGTCGATATGTGTAATACCATTTGCTGTGAAATAGCATACTTTTTTACGACGACGTCCGCCTCTTCTTGGTCCACCTGCCATGATTGTGTGCCTCCTTTGATAATTTTTTCGCTTTAATTTCGTTAATTTTTATTAGAATGGTAAGTCATCATCACTTATATCAATCGGTCCGTTTGCATTTGCAAATGGATTATCAGATTGTTTCGTGTTTGATGAATTATTGTACGAATTGTTTTGTCCTGATTGTTGACCACCGAATCCTTGACCGTAATCTTGGAATTCATTTTGTTGACGTTGGCCACCATTTTGTTGCGCATTTTTAGGTTCAAGGAATTGAACACTATCACACACAACTTCAGTAACAAACACACGACGACCTTCTTGATTTTCATAATTACGGGATTGTAAGCGACCATCTACACCAGCTAAACTACCTTTAGATAAATAGTTATTTACATTATCTGCTTGTCTTCTAAAAACAACACAGTTAATAAAATCTGCTTCGCGCTCCCCTTGAGCATTCGTGAACGTACGATTTACTGCAAGAGTGAATGTCGCTACACTCACACCTGAGGGAGTGGTTCTGTATTCCGGATCTTTCGTTAAACGACCTACTAATACAACTCTATTTAGCATTTAAACGCCCCCTCTAATTATTACTTGTCTTCGTCTTCACGAATAACCATGTAACGAATGATATCGTCACTGATTTTAGCTAGACGTTGGAATTCGTCAGTAGCTTTGTTGTTATCAGATTTAACACGTACGATGTTGTAGAAGCCATCTTTGAAATCATTGATTTCATAAGCTAGGCGACGTTTACCCCAGTCTTTTGCTTCTAAAACTTCTGCACCTTCAGTAGCTAAGATGCCGTTGAAACGTTCAACTAACGCTTTTTTAGCATCTTCCTCAATGTTTGGGCGTACGATGTACATAACTTCATATGTTCTCATTTTATATTTGCACCTCCTTGTGGTCTATACGGCTTATCAATCTTAAAACAGATAAGCAAGGAATAATTTTCATTACTCACAATAAAGAATTATATCATGCGCCATTACTTTTTACAATAATAATTCAAACTACTCTTCATATCATTTTTGACATTAATTCATTTGAAATTTTCTATGATATTTTTAAAAATACACTTCACAAAAGCGAACACGTGTTCTATAATAGTTGTGAGGTGGTAAGGAATGAATTTAAATATTGATTGGTCTAAAGATTTTCAAGAATTCCAAGAGATACTTAATAGTGGCATTCATCCTGAATGGCTTTATTGTGCAAAGGCTAATCTTGTTTTAGAGCCTGCTTATACTGGCGAAGGCAAACAATTTTTCAGCACTCAAGATATTATTAACGCGAGTAAAATTATTCCATTCTTTTAATAAATTATACGCATAATTAAAAGAGGCGAACAATTGATTCCGCCTCTTCTCCATATATACTATTTAATTAACTTCACTCTATCGTTTATACATTAAATCTGAAATGAACGATATCACCATCTTGCATAATATATTCTTTACCTTCTAATCGTTGTCTGCCCGCTTCTTTAGCGCCACTTTCGCCACCATATTGTACATAGTCGTCATAACTTGTTACTTCGGCACGGATAAATCCACGTTCAAAATCAGTATGAATGATACCAGCACATTGAGGTGCAGTCATACCTTGTTTAAATGTCCAAGCACGTACTTCTTGCACACCAGCAGTAAAATATGTTGATAATCCTAATAATTCATAAGTTGTTCTAATTAATCGATCTAATCCTGGTTCTTCGATACCTAAATCTTCTAAGAACATTTCTTTATCTTCATCATCTAATGTAGCAATTTCTTCTTCAATTTTTGCACTAATAACAATCACTTCAGAGTCTTCTTGCGCTGCATATTCACGAATCGCTTTTACTTTATCATTATCATCATCACCAATTTCATCTTCACCAACATTAGCGATATAAAGCATTTTTTTAGAAGTCAGTAATTGCGCTTGATTCACCCATTTTTGATCTTCTTCATTAAAGTCAATACTACGAGCGGGTTTACCATTTTCTAAAGCTTCTTTAATAGTTGTTAAAATACGTACTTCCATTTCAGCAGTCTTATCTTTTTGACGTGCTAATTTTTCAATTCTAGGCAAACGTTTCTCAACAGATTCTAAGTCCGCTAGTACTAATTCCATATTAATAACTTCAATATCATCAATAGGGTCTACTCGACCAGCAACATGAGTTACGTTATCATCATCAAATGCACGAACGACCTGACAAATCGCATCTACTTCTCTAATATGTGATAAGAATTTATTACCTAACCCTTCTCCCTTTGAAGCACCTTTCACAATACCAGCGATATCTGTAAATTCAAATGTAGTCGGCAATGTCTTTTTAGGTTGAACCATTTCTTCTAATTTAAGTAATCTAGCATCTGGCACTTCTACTATCCCTACATTAGGATCAATCGTAGCGAATGGATAGTTCGCTGCTAAAGCACCTGCTTTTGTTATTGCATTAAATAATGTTGATTTACCAACGTTTGGCAATCCAACGATACCTGCTGTTAAAGCCATTAATCATTCTCCTATCTTTGTGTATCATCATGAGATTCGATGATTTTTTTAAGTTTTTTATCAAACGTTTGACGTGGAATCATAATACTTCTTTGACAATTTTCACATTTAATTCTTATGTCTGCACCCATTCTAATAATCTTAAAACGGTTTGTTCCACACGCATGTTGTTTTTTCATTTCTACTATATCATTTATTCCATATTTTGACGCCATTAAATATGACCTCCATGTATTATAAACTACTAAACACCGTTTTCACTATGATTATAAGCAGTCATAATTGGTTGAGGTGTTTTAATACCTTCTTGTAAAAACATTTTTTGTACTTCTTTGCGAATAATTCGAGCTCCAGCAAATCCTTCACCTGGAATTGTTTCTGCAGATATTCTCAATATTACTCTTGTATCTTCAATAGCATCAATACCAATAACAACCGGATCACTAACAAATAAGTAATATTTACTACGTAAAGAAGTAAATAGTTTGTTTAGTTTTTTATCAACATTATCAATGTTTTCTTCGACAGACACTGGAATTTTAACGATAGCTGTACCATTTGTAATTGAGTAGTTCGTTATTTCACCCATACTACTATTTGGTAAAATTGTTAATTCTCCTGAAATTGTATTGATTCGTGTTGAACGAAGTCCTATTGATTTAACCGTTCCCTCTGCCACAGTCGTACCACCATTGTTTATTTTAACATAATCACCTACATCAAATTGACTTTCAAATATAATGAAAAATCCAGTAATAACGTCTTTAACAATGGTTTGAGCACCAAAACCTACTGCTAAACCTACGACACCAGCACTTGCAATAACACCTTCAACACTAATGCCAAATTTACTTAAAATCGTCGTAATAACTATAAACCAAACGATATACTTCACTACATTTTGAACAAGAGATATTAAAGTTTTAGAGCGCTTTTTGTTACTCTTTTTACTCTTATTTTGAATCTTAAATCCCTGTTCAATCATTTTATTCAGTATTTTAATAACTATGAGGGCTACGATAATATAAATAACAATCATAGCGATTTTAGTTGCAATGTTTTCATATGTTTCTATTTTTGTTAATGGCTCAAATAGAGATGAAATAATATTCATGACTTGATTCATGATAAGCGTTACTCCCTTCTATATGATATATCAATATTGTATTCATATTTTTATATACTTCCAACCTACGAAAGTCTCAATATATCTAGAATCAAATGTTCACTGATTACAATTTATTTACACTTGCACAAAGAGTTATTATATAAAATTGTGTAACTATTTACCATACCTACGATTTAATTGTTCAATTATTCTTAGAAAATCTTCTTGTGAATCAAACTCAAATGAGATTTTACCAACCGATTTTTTTATTGATATATCTACTTTGGTACCATACTGTTCTCGCAACTGTCGTTCTTGTTGCTTTATAAATTTAGGCTTAGTTATATCTACTTTGTCTGTTTCCGACTTTGACGAAACATTTTTTAATTCATTAACATGGTTTTCTAAATATCTAACACTCCACTTTTCTTTAACAACCCGTTTCGCTAACCTAAGCATTTGTTGTTCATCTTTAATTGCCAATAACGTTCGTCCATGTGCACTTGTCAGTCGCCCATCTTTTACCATGTCAGCAATCTTTTTCGGCAAATGTAATAACCTCAACATATTCGCTATATACGGGCGCGACTTACTCAATCGCTTCGCTACTTCTTGTTGTGTAATTTTCAAATCTGTCATCAAACGTTGATAACTTTCAGCTTCTTCAATCGCATTTAAGTCTTCTCGTTGTAAATTTTCGATGACCGCCAGTTCCATCATATCTTCATCTGTTAAATCTTTGATAATCGCTGATACGTATTTTAGACCAGCAATTTTCGAAGCTCTAAACCTTCTTTCACCAACTACAATGTAATAACCTTGAACTGTTTTTCTAAGCACAATTGGTTGCAAAATTCCATATTGCTTAATTGAATCTGCCAAATCATTTAAATGATTTTCATCGAAAGTTTTTCGGGGCTGATACGGATTCGGTTTGATATCCGATATATCTATTTGCTTAATTTGTTCATCTTTTGTTTTAGTAATACGTTGATCTTCACTTTTTGACAATTCACTCACATCACTTTTTATTTGATAACAACAGTTAAATATATTTTATGTATTCTAAATGAGTCAGACAACCATTAACCACACTTTATTTAAAAAATAATTCATTTTTCAACTTCAAGATACCAATTACAATTTCACAAACAAATTAACTTTTAAATCAAAATTTTCTGAATAATTGTTGACAAATCTTTTTTTACTCTGTAAGCTAATTAATATCTTATAACAGTTTAATGAAACGTAAACACAATAAAGAGGAAAGTAAAACACACCCTGCTTATACAGAGAGTCTTTAGTAGCTGAGAGAAGATTTTGAAAGCGTGTTTGAAAATGGCCTTGGAGTGTTGATGCCAATATGAGGTGTCTACGGGTTCGCCCGTTATAGCGATACAGTATTAACATTGATGTTAAATGGCGTACTGGATTCTTTACGCACGATTTTTTGTTAATAAGTATGGGATAGCACATTACTATATCCTTACTTACTGACTTTAATTGTGATAATTGTTCAGTAAGCATATTTACTTTTAATGCGTACTGAATAAGGTTATTTCAGCGATGGAATAACAAATAAAGGTGGTACCGCGAAACATAAGCTTTCGTCCTTTTTATCCGATTCATTCGGGTACGAAGGACGGAAGCTTTTTTTATTTTTTCTTATAGGAGGGTCTTAATATGAAGGATACACAGTTAGCCCAAATCACATTAACCGATGATTCAACCGGTGCTATAGCGAATCCAATCCATTTATCTACTGCCTACAAGCATCCAAAACTAGGACAATCGACAGGTTTTGATTATACACGTACTAAAAATCCTACACGCTCAACATTTGAAACCTGTTTTGCCAAACTCGAACATGGTATTGCATCATTCGCTACATCAAGTGGAATGTCAGCCATTCAATTAATATGTAATTTATTTAAACCACACGATGAAATTTTAGTTTCATTCGATTTATACGGCGGCACATTTAGATTATTTGAATTTTATGAGCAACAATACAATATCAAATTTAAGTACGTTGATTTTACAGATTATGAACAAGTTGAAAAAGAAATCACTGATAAAACAGTTGCATTATTCATTGAACCAATATCTAACCCACAAATGATTGCTATTGATGTAAAGCCATACTATCAACTTTGTAAAGCTAAAGGCTTATTGTCAATTATCGACAATACTTTTTTAACACCTTATCTTTCAACACCACTAGCAGAAGGTGCTGATATAGTCTTACATTCAGCCACGAAATATATTGGCGGACATAACGATGTACTAGCAGGTGTCGTAACCGTCAAAGATGAATCACTCGCGCAACAGTTGTTTGATTTTCACAACATGACTGGCGCAACACTTTCACCAATAGATAGTTATTTGTTGTTACGTGGACTTAAAACTTTGCATTTACGCATTGAGCGTGCGCAATCAAACGCTAGAAAACTTGCTAAAAAATGTCAGTCACTTCAAGCAATTGACGAAGTACTATATAGCGGGCAAACTGGCATGCTTAGTTTAAGACTTAACAAGGCCTATAGCGTCGCTAAATTATTAGAAAATTTAGACATTTGCATTTTTGCAGAAAGTTTAGGAGGTACTGAAACATTAGTGACCTTCCCTTACACCCAAACACATGTTGATATGCCAGATGCTGAAAAAGATAAACGTGGCATTGATGAGTATTTAATCCGCTTATCACTAGGTGTTGAAAATTATGAAGACATCGAACGCGATATCATCCAAGCATTAGATAAAGCTCAGATTGGAGAGATTGTATGACACTTTCAAAAGAGACAGAAGTGATATTCGATTGGCGTAGAGGTGTGGAATATCATTCAGCTAACCCACCACTCTATGATTCTTCAACATTCCATCAAACAAGTCTTGGTGGCGATGTTAAATATGATTATGCACGAAGTGGCAACCCTAACCGTGAACTTTTAGAAGAGAAGTTAGCACGATTAGAACAGGGAAAATTCGCTTTTGCTTTTGCATCAGGTATTGCTGCTATTTCAGCAGTACTTTTGACTTTCAAATCTGGTGATCATGTCATCTTACCCGATGATGTATATGGCGGTACTTTTCGCCTCACTGAGCAAATTTTGAATCGATTTAATATTGAATTTACAACCGTAGATACTACCAAGCTCGAACAAATCGAGGGTGCCATTCAATCAAACACAAAATTAATTTATATCGAAACACCATCGAATCCCTGTTTTAAAATTACTGATATCAAAGCTGTTTCTAAAATAGCCGAAAAGCATGAACTACTGGTAGCTGTGGACAATACATTTATGACACCGTTAGGCCAATCACCTTTATTACTTGGCGCTGATATTGTCATTCATAGTGCTACAAAATTTTTAAGTGGACATAGCGATTTAATTGCTGGTGCTGTCATTACTAATAATGAGGCAATTAGTGAAGCTCTTTATTTAATACAAAATGGTACAGGCAATATGTTATCTGCTCAAGATAGCTGGACACTTGCTAAACATTTAAAAACATTTCCAATCAGATTTAAACAATCTGTCGAAAACGCGCAAAAAATCGTGTCATTTTTAATAAAGCAAGATGAAATTTCAGAAGTTTATTATCCGGGACTCACTACTGCTCATTTAGAACAAGCTAAAAATGGCGGTGCCGTTATTGGCTTTCGTTTAGCTGATGAGTCTAAAGCACAACAATTTGTCGATGCACTGACATTACCACTCGTTTCAGTGAGTCTGGGCGGTGTTGAAACGATCCTTTCACATCCAGCAACAATGTCTCACGCTGCACTACCTGAAGAAGTGAGACAAGAACGTGGTATCACTTTCGGTCTATTCCGATTAAGTGTTGGTCTCGAAGATCCTGATGAACTCATTGCAGACATCAAATACGCATTAAAGGAGGCATTCAATGAGTCAATTCCTCACACAATTGAAAGATAATGTTTTAGTAGCTGATGGCGCTATTGGAACCATTTTATACTCTGAAGGATTAGACACCTGTCCAGAAGCATATAATCTTAGCCATCCAGATAAAGTTGAACGTATCCATCGTTCATATATCGAAGCTGGTGCTGATGTCATTCAAACCAATACTTATGGTGCAAATTTTGAAAAGTTAAAACGATTCGGTCTTGAAGATAAAGTTAAAGCTATACATCAAGCCGCCGTACGCATCGCAAAAAAAGCAGCAAATAAAGATACGTATATATTAGGCACAGTTGGTGGGTTTAGAGGTATCAAACAAGAGGATATCAGCTTACAAACTATTCTTTATCATACTGAAATTCAAATAGACACCTTAATTGAAGAAGGCGTTGACGCGCTACTTTTCGAAACGTATTACGACCTAGAAGAGTTAACAAATGTCATTTCACGAACGAGAAAGAAATACGACATTCCAATCATTGCTCAATTAACCGCTTCAAACACAAATTACTTAGTTAATGGTCAGGCAATCAATGAAGGATTAAAACAACTCGTTCAATGTGGTGCCAACATCGTGGGACTCAATTGTCATCATGGCCCGCACCATATGCAAGAGTCTTTCACACATATTGAATTACCAGAGCACGCATACTTATCTTGCTATCCAAATGCCAGCTTATTAGATATTGAAAATAGTGAATTTAAGTATAGTGACAATGCACAATATTTCGGCCAAGTTGCTCAAAATTTAATTCACGAAGGTGTTCGTTTAATTGGTGGTTGCTGTGGTACAACGCCAGAGCACATCAAATTTATTAAAGAATCTATTCAGACACTTAAACCTGTTAATGACAAAAAAGTGATTCCGATACCAACGAAAGCACTTTTCAATCCATCTCAAAATAAAGTTAGACAATCATTAACATCTAAGGTTCAAGAACGTCCAACCGTTATTATCGAATTGGATACACCGAAACATTTAGACACGGATAGATTTTTTGAAAATATCGCTAAACTTGACAAAGCTAATGTAGATGCGGTAACACTCGCAGATAATTCATTGGCAACTGTCAGAATTAGCAACATTGCTGCTGCAAGCTTAATTAAACAATATTACAATAT
The DNA here is from genome assembly GCF_017151825.1 of Staphylococcus sp. EG-SA-18. Lineage (NCBI taxonomy): Bacteria > Bacillati > Bacillota > Bacilli > Caryophanales > Staphylococcaceae > Staphylococcus > Staphylococcus sp. EG-SA-18. The sequence goes on along the minus strand of NZ_JACYVY010000022.1, from coordinate 107,251 downwards.
TGAACCACTCGTACATATTACATGTCGAGACCGAAACTTAATCGGCTTGCAGTCCCATTTACTTGGATTATCGCTCATTGGCGTTAACGAAATATTAGCCATAACTGGTGATCCTTCAAAAGTTGGTCACTTACCAGGTGCAACCAATGTCTATGATGTTAATTCTAAAGGATTAACTGAACTCGCTCTAAGATTTAATCAAGGTATTAACACTGACGGTGATGCGCTGAAGAAACGTACACACTTCAACATCGCTGGCGCCTTTAATCCTAATGTTCGAAAATTAGATGGTGCCGTCAAAAGATTAGAGAAAAAGATAGAAAGCGGAATGTCTTATTTTATAACACAACCCGTGTACAGCAAAGAGAAAATCATTGAAATTTACCATGCCACTAAGCACTTGAACAAACCATTTTTCATAGGCATTATGCCTATCGCAAGTTACAAAAACGCACTCTTTTTGCATAATGAAGTGCCAGGAATCAAGATGTCAGATGAAATTTTACAACAATTTGAAGCAGTTAAAGATGATAACGCCAAAACACGAGAGCTAAGTCTTAAGCTTTCAAAGGATTTAATCGATACTGTTCATGAATATTTTAATGGTTTATACATTATCACACCGTTTCAAAATGTCGAAGATTCATTAGAACTTGCAGCATACTCAAAATCTATTACTGCTCACAAGGAGGCAATATTATGACAACAATTAAAACATCAAACTTAGGATTCCCAAGATTAGGTAGAAAAAGAGAATGGAAAAAAGCCATCGAAAGTTATTGGGCAAAAAAGATTTCTAAAGAAGAATTAGATCAAACATTAACTGATCTACATAAAGAAAATTTATTATTACAAAAGTACTATCACTTAGATAGCATCCCAGTTGGTGATTTCTCTTTATATGACCATATTTTAGATACGTCATTATTATTCAACATCATCCCAGAACGTTTCCAAGGTAGAACTATCGATGATGACTTATTATTTGATATTGCTCGCGGTAATAAAGACCATGTTGCAAGTGCACTTATAAAATGGTTTAACACTAACTATCATTACATCGTACCTGAATGGGACAATGTTGAGCCTAAAGTGAGTCGCAATGTATTATTAGATCGCTTTAAATACGCCCAATCTTTAAACGTTAACGCTCACCCTGTCATTGTTGGTCCGATTACTTTTGTTAAATTATCAAAAGGCGGTCACCAAACTTTTGAAGAAAAAGTTAAAACGTTATTACCACTTTATAAAGAAGTGTTTGAATCATTAATTGATGCAGGTGCTGAGTACATTCAAGTTGATGAGCCAATCTTAGTTACAGACGACAGCGAAAGCTATGAAAATATTACACGTGAAGCTTATGACTATTTCGAAAAAGCTGGTGTTGCTAAAAAATTAGTCATTCAAACATACTTTGAACGTGCACATCTTAAATTCTTAAGTTCTTTACCTGTTGGTGGTTTAGGTTTAGACTTTGTCCATGATAATGGCTATAACCTTAAACAAATTGAAGCTGGAGATTTTGATAAATCAAAAACATTATACGCTGGAATTATTGATGGTCGTAATGTGTGGGCAAGTGACATTGAAGCTAAAAAAGTCTTAATCGATAAATTGTTAGCACACACTAATGAACTTGTCATTCAACCATCATCTTCATTATTACATGTTCCAGTATCTTTAGATGATGAAACATTAGATACAAGTGTTGGCGAAGGCTTAAGCTTTGCAACTGAAAAATTAGACGAATTAGATGCATTGCGTCGCCTATTTAATCAAAACGATAGTGTTAAATATGATAAATTAAAAGCACGTTATGAGCGTTTCCAAAATCAATCATTCAAAAACTTAGATTATGATTTCGAAAGCGTGCGTACTTCAAGACAATCACCATTCGCGCAACGTATTGAACAACAACAAAAACGTTTGAACTTACCGGATTTACCAACAACAACTATTGGATCATTCCCACAAAGCCGAGAAGTTCGAAAATACCGTGCAGATTGGAAGAACAAACGCATTACAGACGAAGCATATGAAACATTCTTAAAAAATGAAATTGCTCGATGGATTAAAATTCAAGAAGACATTGGCTTAGATGTATTAGTTCACGGTGAATTTGAACGTAATGACATGGTTGAATTCTTCGGAGAAAAATTACAAGGTTTCTTAGTAACTAAATTCGGTTGGGTGCAATCATATGGTTCACGTGCCGTAAAACCACCAATCATTTATGGTGATGTAAAATGGACAGCGCCTTTAACTGTTGATGAAACAGTTTATGCACAAAGCTTAACAGATAAACCAGTTAAAGGTATGTTAACTGGACCTGTAACAATTCTAAACTGGTCATTTGAACGTGTTGATTTACCACGTAAAGTCGTTCAAGATCAAATTGCTTTAGCAATCAACGAAGAAGTATTAGCACTTGAAGCTGCAGGAATCAAAGTTATCCAAGTTGACGAACCTGCATTACGTGAAGGCTTACCATTACGCTCTGAATATCACGAACAATATCTTAAAGATGCTGTTTTATCATTTAAACTTGCAACGTCTTCAGTTCGTGATGAAACTCAAATCCATACACATATGTGTTATTCTCAATTCGGTCAAATCATTCATGCTATTCATGACTTAGATGCTGATGTTATTTCAATTGAAACATCTCGTAGCCATGGTGATTTAATTAAAGACTTTGAAGATATTAATTATGATTTAGGTATTGGTCTAGGTGTGTATGATATTCATAGTCCACGTATTCCAACAAAAGAAGAAATTACTACAGCAATCAATCGTTCACTACAACAAATCGACCGCTCATTATTCTGGGTAAACCCTGACTGTGGTTTGAAAACGCGAAAAGAAGAAGAAGTTAAAGATGCATTGACTGTGCTTGTGAATGCTGTTAAAGCTAAACGCCAAGAATAATCGCAGCATTTATCATATAATAAACTAAAAACGGGTGATTTTATGACACAATATCCTTTATGGCAACAATTAAATACTTTAAAACAAGCAACTTGGGTTGATTTAACGCATACATTTGATCCGGAAATACCACGTTTTAGTGAGTTTGAAAAAGGCGAAGTTTCAACTTTATTCACGGTTAAAGATCATGGTTTCTATGTGCAACGTTGGAATATTGTAACGCAATATGGTACTCACATTGATGCACCAATTCACTTTGTCGAGAATAAACGTTATTTAGAAGACATTGATTTAAAAGAATTGGTATTGCCGTTAATTGTATTAGACTTTTCAACAGAAGTAGCGAACAACAATGATTTCATTGTAACACGTGCGCATATAGAAGCATGGGAAAAAGAGCATGGTACTATTGAACCTGGCACTTTTGTTGCACTTCGTACCGATTGGTCAAAACGTTGGCCTAATATTGAAAAGTTTGAAAACAAAGATGCGAACGGACAACAACATGCACCGGGTTGGGGATTAGATGCTTTGAAGTACTTAATTGAAGAACGTCGTGTTGAAGCTGTTGGTCATGAAACATTCGATACCGATGCATCTGTGGACGTTGTAAAAAATGGTGATTTAGTTGGCGAACGTTATATTCTTGGTCAGGATAAATACCAAGTCGAGTTATTAACTAATTTAGATCAATTACCAACTCGTGGCGCCATCATTTACGCTATCAGCCCTAAACCAAAAGATGCACCTGGGTTCCCTGTTAGAGCATTTGCAATTAAACCATCAAATGACTAATATTACCCAATAAATCCATAAACAAATAAAAACAGGTTATGCCAACATGTAATTAATACTGTTGTGATAACCTGTTTTCTTATTATTTATACTTTGATACAACTGCAGCGATAGCTTGACCGCCACCAATACACAATGATGTTAAACCAGTTTCAACTTCATCATTCAGTTGATGCAATAATGTCACTAAAACTCTAGCACCAGATGCACCAATAGGGTGTCCTAATGCAATAGCGCCACCTTTAACATTCACCTTTTCAGGAGGTAATTTTAATTCACGATCAACAGCTAATGATTGTGCTGCAAATGCTTCATTTAATTCAAATACATCAATATCGCTTAATTCTTTTTTACTACGTTTCAAAGCCTTTTCTACAGCGCCAACTGGTGCAATACCCATAATAGAAGGATCTACACCATGACTTCCAAAGCCATCAAGCACTGCCAATGGTTCGATATTTAATTCTTTAGCTTTGTCTTCTGACATGACTAACATCATCGCAGCACCATCATTGATTCCTGATGCATTACCTGCTGTAACTGTCCCGTCTTTTTTGAAAGCTGGTCTTAAGCGACTTAATTTTTCGACTGATACATTTTCACGTACACCTTCATCCTTAGTGACTAAGATTGGTTCACCTTTACGTTGAGGAATCGATACTGGAACTATTTCACTATCAAATTCACCATTTTGCTGTGCACGTACTGCTTTTTGTTGTGAGTTTACAGCAAATGTATCTTGTTCTTCTCTTGAAATACCATATTGCTCCACTAAATTTTCAGCAGTAATACCCATATGATATTGATTAAATACATCTGTTAAACCATCATATACCATGCTATCAACCATTGATTGATGTCCCATTTTAAAACCGAAGCGACTGTTGTTGACAAGCATTGGTGACTGAGACATATTCTCCATACCGCCAGCTAGCACGATGTCATTTTCACCAGTCACAATAGATTGATATGCTAATTGAATCGACTTTAACCCAGAACCACATACTTTATTCACTGTAAATGCAGGTACTGTTTCTGGCAAGCCACCTTTCATAGCAGCAATTCGTGCTGGATTTTGTCCTTGTCCTGCTTGTAGTACGTTACCGATGATAACTTCATCAATCTCACTTGGATTCAAACCCGTCTCTTTAATAATATGTTCTATTAAAGTCGCACCTAAATCATAGGCTGGCACGTCTTTAAACGCACCTCCAAAAACGCCAATAGGTGTCCTGTATGCTGCTGCTAATACGACTCTCGTCATGTCATATTCATCTCCTTATGATATATACAATTTTATTACTAATACGTCTAATGAACCAATACGCCACTAACATCCAATTTATGAAACCAATTGCTACGTATGTTACATTTTCATTCTTGTTATGCATTTAACAAATCATATTATACAATGATGTAATTTGTTTGGGCAATCGGAAACGTAAACGGTTTCACTTTAACATTTCACACTCTTAAATATGCTCTATCATCCTCATCTATAGTACAAAATTATGCTTTGATTTACCACAAATTATCATTAATCATTTCGCGTAATGACTCTAATTAAATTCTATCTATCATTGCATCGCTATTCACAGCTGGTTTCACCATCAATTTCTCATCAATTTTTTATTACCATTACGTCTCTAGTCAAATATTAAATCGCTGATGATTGTTAATTCCGCAATTACCATGCAGTCACCTCTCCTTCCACTTCATCGCCAAATCTGCCCCTATTCACTAGAAAAAATAAATAGTATACTTAGTAAATTAATTACACATCTTAAAGGAGTTAAAATTTTATGGTTAATGCATTAACACCAAAACATTTAGCTGAAAAGCGTGCAGGATTCCATGAGTTGTTCTTTGATTTAATTTTCGTCTATGCCATTCAAAAAATTGCACATGTGATTTTAACAACACAAAACGGTTCCATTTCAGCTGATTTATTTTTCAAATACATCGTCATGAGTTTGTTCTTATGGTTAATGTGGTCTCATCAAACATTTTTTACAAATCGATTTGGTCAAGTTACATTCAAAGACGTCTCGTTTATGATGTTTAATATGTTCATCATGGTCTTCCTATCTAACAGCCTATATCCGGACTTTGAAAAGACATTCTTCCCATTCTTCTTATGCGTGGCAATTATGTATTTAAGTATCGGATTACAGTATTTATTACATATACGTACAGGGTTAGATTATGGCGATAAGCGTACATGTCAAGCTTTTGCGAGCGTAGCCTTTGTGATTTCATTTTTATCATTTCTATCATTAGTACTACCACAAAGTATCCATTACATCCCTGGATTTTTAGGCGTATTCATTGCAGCGACAGGACTTATTCCATTTCAGAAATATCTTGTATTATCACCTGTTAATATGATGCATTTAGTAGAACGTTTTTCGTTACTAACAATTATTATCTTTGGCGAGGTACTGGTTGGTTTAGCTTCGTCATCATTTAGCATTGATCATTTTAGTTACATTTATATATTCCAATTTATGATTTTAATTAGTCTTTTCGGTGTATATTGGATCATTACTGAAAATTACATTAATCATAAATTGTCATCTATCGGTTTCCGTTTATCGTATACGCATCTATTAATCAATATCGCTTTAGGTGTGATTAATGCTGCAATTGTTTTTAGTAATAACAATAAACTAAATGACTTGTTTGAAATTAATATGATGTATATAAGTGTTTTAATATTCTATATTGGATTATGGTTAATCACGCCTTATTTCCATAATGAACTGACAAACGCAAAATATATTTCTTCTTCACTAGGCATACTTGTAGTATCATATATCATCAGCCTTATCTTTAAGGGGCATGACCAAGTAATGATTATCTCGGTATCCGTTGCGACTTTCTGCATCATGCTGATTTATTTTAAAAATCAACGTCTACGTAATAAACATGAATAAATAGTATTCACCTCGGTCAAAGTATTTGAACTGAATCCAAAAGTGTCGAACTTCACATTATACTTTTGTGACAATCATCAGTTATGATACATGATCGAGTTTTTATATTTCCGAGGAAATCATTGGCATATACCATCATCAATTGATACACGCAAATAAATTTCAGCAACATACTCAATGATATATACACGTTAATCCTCACTATAAAAGGATGCAATTCCCACACAACCTAATCTTCTAAAAACAAATGATATGATATAGAGATGTCACCTCAACCTATCATCCCGCATTTCATTCCACAACACCAAAAAGAGCAGATGATAATCGTATTGATTTATCACCTGCTCTAAATATTATTTCAATGACTAGCTTCACACCAAGAATATTGATTATAGTTCTTGTTTGTTAAAAATTTTAATAGACAATATATAAGAAACACTTGTTATAACGATACCAATGACCGCATATACTATGACAACTAACCATCCTTCAGTGCTAATTTTTTCAAATTCTAATGCCGATGCACCGCTAACCATACCATATATAAAGAAAAAGACCACGAAAGAAAAAAGTAGTAGGATAGATGCAACTATCATAATGACATTAGAGTTTTCAGCGCCAAATTTAAATGTCAATGGGAAAATGATAGAGTATGCCCCTATGATACCAAAACTCATTAAACCTGACATAATACCAATCATCACACTTTGGGTCACGATCGTAGTCACAACTAATCCAATCATTAAACTTGCACCGAATAAGATTAAATAAAAGGCAAAGTATGACTTAATATAATCACTACGTTTAACCGGTAAAGTAGATACATAATACATCCATCTTGAGTCTTTTTCATGTTTAATATTATCAGTAATGGGTGTGATTAACATAACCCCAGCCATTGCCGAACTCATCAACGGATTAAATACTGCAAAGTATCCCGCAGCTATGATAGCGACTATAAAATAAATATATGTTTGCTTTCTCGTTGCATAAAAACTACTTAGGAACATACCTTTCATTATACTTCACCTCGCATTATGATTTTCGTAGCGTCATCAATGTGTTTTAAAGGCTCTGCATTTTCAATTTCTGCATAATCTTTAACTAAAATTTGATATTTCCCCTTTGACAATCTAGAAGCAATGATTAAATGCTTAGTAATTTCAACATCTTTATCTCCTGTCGTAACAATTCCATATTGTGCTAAAAGTATATCTTTCTGTTCAGTTAAAATCATTCGTCCATCTTTCATAAACACTAATTTATCCGCTAATTGTTCTATATCTTCAGAAATATGCGATGATATTAAGATGCCTCCACCTTGAGCGACAAAATCTTCTAATAGTTCCATTACTTCTTCTCGTCCAGAAACATCCATACCTGCAGTTGCTTCATCTAAGATTAATAGCTTCACATCATGAGAAAGCGCAATCGTTAAAGCTATCTTCATTCGCATCCCTCTTGAAAAAGTTTTAATTTTAGTTTGTCGTGGTAACTCGAAATATTTGATTAAATCAAAGAATTTTTGACTATTCCAAGTCGTATAAATAGATTGAAATACTTTATCAATATCTTTAATAGTCAATTTATTAGGTACTCTCAGATCATCAAACACAACACCTATGTGTTCTTTATATTCGACATCATCCGCAGCATGTTCTTCTCCAAAAAATGCAATACTACCGTTATCTTTATGTCGATTGCCTACTAGAATATTAATTAATGTCGATTTACCTGAGCCATTTTTCCCAATTAATCCAACTGTCTCATTAGTAGAAATCGTTAAAGATGCATCTTGCAATTTAAAATCCGAATCTTTGTATTGTTTGTTCACACGATCTACGTTTAACAATGTTGTCATATCCATGCTCCTCTTTGTTTAATTTTAATAAAAACGTCTTCTCTTCAATAAATAGCTAAAGGCGTTATATATGAAAATAGCAATGATAAGTAGCAAACTAAAGCTTTGATTAATTCCTGTAGCAATTGAATAAGACCCTATAAAAATAATGGCTAGTATCAATATTGATAAGTTGATCGCATATGTTTTAAATAATGCAATTAATTCTATATGGCGTTCACCTTCATCCAATATTTCCAATCGCTTTTCAGTGTAATTCTTATCTGCAATTTTTGGCATTCTGTCATCAAATTTTCTATTAAACAGTGTAAATTGTGTATTGAAAATAGCACTAGCAAAAAATGGTATTAAAAAGAATAGCATTGCATTTGCTTCAGCTTGCCCTACCACAAAAATTAGTAACACTACAAAGGCAATAATTGTCTGTATAACGCTTAATATACTTCCATTTAAAACATAACGATTCGCAAGCAATTCATATTGATCTGTTGCATCGATATCTACCTCTTCATCTACAAGTCGCTTATACTTCAATGCACGTCTTTGATTCATCAAAACAATGGCTTCTACCAATATGATAATAATCGTCGCAACAATCGATATTACAACGACATTGGTATATGTCGCAAACGTCAAGTTCTCAATACCCAATCCATCAAAATTACCTAAAATTCCACCAATGATACCCCCTACAAGTCCACCTAGTAAAAGATATCCGATATATCTTAGTATTTTCATACCTCATCCTCCTCAATAATAAAAACAGTTTCCACCGTTTCATTGAAGATACGAGCAATCTTTATTGCAGTTAATACCGATGGCATAAAGTTATTTCGCTCAATTAGCGAAATGGTTTGTCTTGAAACACCCGCTAGTTTGGCAAGCTGCGTTTGGTTTAAGCCATCTCGTGCTCGTAATTCTTTCAATCGATTACGCACATCGCATCAACTCCTTAATTACACTGTAAATGATATTTGTCTTTTTGACAACTATATTTGTCAAATATGTACAAAAAATATGATTATCCAGCTATGTATGACATTTTGAAACAAACACCTCAACGCCTACAAGTCATAATTGTTTACTTTCGTTACACCTTCCCGCATAATTAACAGCATTCTAATTTTAGTATGATGCACGCATTTTCACTAAATCAAACGATTCAAAGGAGACTATTATGGCATTTACATTATCTGCAATTCAACAAGCACATCAACAATTTACTGGTGTTGATTTTCCAAAACTATTCAAAGCTTTTAAAGATATGGGGATGACTTACAATATCGTCAACATTCAAGATGGCACTGCAACATACGTACATCAATCAGAAGATGATATCGTTACGCCATCTGTGAAAAGTACGATTCCTGTTGCTCAAAAATCAAATCAATCTATCGTTCAAGATGTATTAACTAGACATCAACAAGGACAAACAGATTTTGAAACATTTTGTGATGAAATGGCTGAAGCTGGCATTTATAAATGGCATATCGATATTCAAGCGGGCACTTGTACTTATATCGACTTGCAAGACCAAGCTGTTATTTCAGAATTAATCCCTCAATAAGTTGTGTTTATAGCAATATTTTAATTATTATATAAAATTTGTTGATAATCATTATCGTTCGGTATAAAGTAAATACTATATACTACTTATGAGTGAGGTTGATTATCATGATAACTAACACTTTTATTTTAGGCATCACAGGTCCAACAAGTCTTGTCGTCATTAGCATTATCGCTTTAATTATTTTTGGTCCGAAAAAATTACCACAATTTGGTCGTGCTATCGGTTCTACTTTAAAAGAATTTAAATCTGCAACAGAAGATTTAGATAAAGAGTCTCACGATACACCCAGTAAGGAATCGAAGCAACAGCGAGAGCAATAGTACTGATGATACATTAATGGTTCACTTTAGCGAACTACGCCATCGGTTAGTAAAAATTTTATTGTCGTTCGTCATTACGGTCATCGTCGTATATGTTTCATCATTTTGGTGGATGACACCATTCATAACGTATATTACCCGTGCACATGTGTCCTTACATGCATTTTCATTCACAGAAATGATCCAAATATACGTGATGATTATATTTTTCATCGCGTTTTGTCTCATTTCACCGGTTATGTTTTATCAATTGTGGGCGTTTGTTGCGCCTGGTTTGCATAATAATGAGCGCCAATTTATTTATAAATATAGCTTTTTTAGCGTACTTTTATTTATTTTTGGTGTCGCTTTTGCATTTTATGTTGGCTTTCCAATGATCATTCAATTCGCGTTAAAATTATCATTAACTTTAAACATTTCGCCTGTCATTGGCTTTAAAGCATATTTGATTGAACTTATACGTTGGTTATTCACATTTGGCATTCTATTTCAATTACCAATATTATTCATAGGACTTGCAAAATTCGGTCTTATAGATACCACATCATTGAAGCATTATCGAAAATATATTTATTTCGCTTGCTTTGTATTAGCAAGTATCATTGCACCACCCGATTTAACATTAAATATATTACTCACATTGCCACTCATATTGCTCTTTGAGTTCAGTACGTTCATCGTTAAATTTACATACCGAGGCAAACCGCCAACACATTAATCTTATAAGAATTAATGCTGTGATTATCGTTATACTGCAATACCGAATATTTCCAACATCGCAACAAAAAAACAGGCACTCGGCCTGTTTTTTATTTTTTAAATTTAAAGATTAAGATAGCAACTACCATAATATAGGCAGCTTGTGCTATCAATGGTTCATAAGTTGGATAGAATCCTAACCAGTTAATCGTTGGGAATCCTTCAATGACATGTCTCGGCATAGCACCTAATAATTGTAACTTTTGAATACTTACGCCAAGCATTTTGAATCCCATAATAAAAATAAAAATCGACAACACTCTAAATATATAGAATATAGGTATCAATCTGACGATAAATCTAAATAATAACGCAAAGATAATTAATATAACGATAGCTAAAGCAATACCAATAATAAAATCTTTTGTCGCTAGCTCACCTATCATCCCCATATAGAAAATGATAACCTCAACACCTTCACGCAACACAGATATTAAACCAATCGTCGCTAACAATACCAAATTACCATTACTAATCGCATTGGCATACATATTTTTAATCATATCATTCCAGCGTTTCGCATTTGAACGTTTGTGCATCCAAACACCAACGATAAACATTAATATGACCGCAACAATACCTAATCCCGCTTCCATACTTTCACGAAGAATGCCACTATTACCTAAAGTTTCTACAAACGTAATTGCTAAGATAATACTCAGTACAAGTCCGGCAATTGCACCACCAATCACACTTGCAGTACCCTTCTTATCTTTGACATTACGCGTCATAGTAGTCAATGTCATTACAATTAATAACACTTCTAGACCTTCACGTAAAAAGATAATCATCACATCAACAAAGCTATAACTATGGCCAACAACCTCTTTAATTTGGTTATTTAAATCTACTAAACCATCTTTCACATGTGCTTTATTATGTTCGTCTAATACACTTTGATAATATGGTATTTTATCTTCAATTTTCGTATACAAAGCACCGTCTTTAGTTTGAATTTGACCTTCAACATACGGCCAAATTTCTATAAAATGTGTAAGCGCAGCATCAGCATCCCACAATTGATTGTCGTCGATAGCTTTAATCGCCTTCTCTAACTCATCATTTAATTGTGATACATGGTATTGATCTTTTGCAGACGTATCACTTTTCTTATCGACATGATCAATATTTGATTTAAAAGTTGTCCAAGCATGTGACACTTTCGCTGTATCTAATGGCGACTTATGAATTGCGATTCTAAGTTGCAGTAATGCGACTTCAATTTGTCCATATTGATTTGCGTCATAATTGCGAATTACCGTTTCATTACTTGTCCAAATCTGATTCAAACTATTGTTCAGCGATTCTAGCTCTGCTTTATTTTTATCTTTAATCGCTTTTGTCATTACTGCATCTTTGGCATCGACTTGCTGTTGCAATAGTTTAATTTTAGAACCCGCATCTTTACTAGCCAATTTCTCTTCATAAGCAATTAATGACTTCGTTAATTGCGAAAGTGTATCTTTTTGATTATCATTCGCTTTTGCATCTTCAAGCTTTCTCACATCTGATTTGACAGCATTACCTTCGCTATTATCTTCAAGCGATAATTTCTTAACTGCACTTACCACTTGCTCAATTGCTTTCTGCTTATTGTCATTCGATATCGAATTATTAGAAAGTGCAGATTTCGCATCCGTTATCACACTATATACATCACTAATACTTTGTTGTTTTGCTGCCTGACTTTTCAGTAACCCAAAGCTACACACCATAGCAGCAGTTATTAGCATTGCTACAAATTTAATCAAATAATGTTTCACCAAGGTATCCTCCCTTACTAACACCTGGTAATACTAAAAATGAAGCAGAACCTCTATGTGTAATATATTCATTTAATTTATCATTACTACCTAAATTATTTTGTATATCGATAAATTGTTTTGTCGCTTTTTGAAAAGCAATGAACAACAAGCCTGTTTCGAAGTTACCTGTGCGGTCATCCGTACCATCAACATAATTAAAGGCTCTACGTAAAATTGACGTATTTGCTTCTTTCGCTAGTCTCGTATGGGCATCTTTATCAATAATATACTCGCCATGACTATCTTTCGCTTTTAAGTCAATTTCATCAAACTCTTTCCCACCTGTTAACGGCGCACCACTATGTCGTTTCCGACCAAATGTAGCCTCTTGTTCTTCCAGTGCAGTACGATCCCACGTTTCAATGTGTATTTGAATACGTCTGACAACACAATAAGTTCCATGTTTCGCCCATCCGTCATCAATAAACACATAATCTTTAAGTTGATTACTCTTTCTAGGATTAATTGTTCCATCTTTAAATGCCATTAAATTTCTAGATGTTTCCTTACCTTTAGCAGAGATAAAACCAGATTGCGCCCAACGTACCTTAACAATATCTCGAAATGGACGAACTAAATTATGAACCGCATGAAAGGATACTTGCGAATCATTTGAGCATGCTTGAATCATAATATCACCATCGCTGTAATCGTCTATTAACTGATCATTCGGAAAATGCGGTAAATCTTTAAAGGCATCGGGAATTTTACTAGATAACCCAATTTTCTTCATCAAAGACTTACTAATCCCAAAGGTAATCGTTAACTTGCTTGCACCTAATCCTATCGATTCACCGGTATCTACTGGTGGCATTAAAGGATTGTTACTCGGCTTGCCAACTTTATCACCATCCATCATACGATCAGCCATAACCGTCCACTTTTTAAACATTGCCTTAATTGCATCTCTATCTTTTGACTTCAAATCTAACGCAACGAAATTGCATGTTTTTTGCGTGGGTGTGGTAATGCCTGGTTGCACTTTACCATAAAATTCATACGCATCTTTTTCCGGATCTTCTGGTGTATTGAACATTGATTTGAAAGACCACATGCTACCAACACCACTTGCGCCAATTGCAACACCGGCACCGCCAATACCTAACATTTTCAAAAATGTACGTCTTGAAAATTGCGTACTATCGTTAACTTGTTCATAATTTGTCATTCAGTAATCACAGCCATTTTACTTAGTGGCTCTCCTAATGCATTAACAGCATCCGCAAATGCTTTACGGTCTTTCTTAGATACTTTTTCAAATGACTCATAACCGCCGTTGTTATCTTTATATTTATCCAATAATTGATTCACTTTATCGAAGTTCATTTGAATATCATCACTTAATTTTTTATCTTTTTTCTCTAAAATAGGTTTAAATAAGTCATAAATTTTTTGTGCACCTTCAATGTTCGCTTTAAAATCATATAAATCTGTATGTGAATAAATTTCTTCTTCACCTGTGATTTTAGAAGTTGCAACTTCATTTAATAGGTCAACAGAACCTTGTAACATTAATTTTGGTGTGATATCTAATGTATCAGCTTTGGCATGCAATTCTTTTGCATCTTTCAATAATTGTTGTGCATCTTTTTTAGTCACATCATCAATTTTCTTATCTTCGTATAATGCTTTTTCAATCTTATGATATCCTGACCATTCTTTTTCTTTTTTCTCTTCTTTCATATCTGCAAGACGTGCATCAATTTTAGGATCTAAATCTCCAAATGCTTCTGCAACTGGTTCAGAGCGTTCATAATACATACGAACTTTTGGATATAACGCTTTTGCTTGGGCCATATCATTATTTTCAATCGCTTTAACAAATTTTTCTGTACCTTTTAAAAATTCATTTAACTGTTCATCAGTATATTTATCATATGCTTTTGTTGCTTGTTTTAATTCTGCTTTAACACCATCATCTTTTTTCGATGTCTTTGAATCATCCTTCTTACTATCGTCGTTCCCACATGCAGCAATTAATAACGTTGATGCTAATAATAGCGTTGTTAACTTTTTCATTTTGACACCTCATTATAGAAATTCTATTATCCCCATAGACATGCCCTCATTCGTACTATCTCACACTCCCTAAATGCCAAGATAATACGTGGCTCTTAAAATGATGATTTTAAGGCATCCTCCCATGAACATTATCTAGTTGATAATAATTATCAAAATCATTATATTGTTATAAAATAATACTGTCAACAACCTTTTATTTTAAAAAAATAAATGAAAGAGCGATGCCATTTTAAATGTCATCACTCTTTTGTAAGTCTAATTTGTCATTTTTGGTCGTATTCTGATTTTAATAAACTATAGATGTAACTCGATGAATAAATACCATTTAGTAATTCATTGTCACGTAACATACCTTCTCTAGTAAATCCCAGCCTTTCAGGAATAGCTCGGCTTTTTTCATTATTAACTGCGGCACTAATCTCAATTCGGTTTAAGTCAAGCTCTTCGAAACAATACTTTATCAATGCCTCAACTGCTTGTGTCATAATCCCATGACCCTCAAATTGTTTATCTAAATAATATCCTAATGAAGTTTTTCTGTGCATGCGATTAATTTCATGTAAACCGATGACACCAACTAGCGTTCCTTCATACCAAATGCCACACTGAAATCCATTACCATCAGAAAATTGCAAAAGTCCTCTTTTAATAAACGCACGCGTATCTGATGGTTGCTCAGTTGCATCTACCCAAGGTAACCATTCCCTAAGTGAATTTCTTGAACGATTGACTAAATTGAAAAGCGCTTCTGTGTCATGGGCTTCTAAAATTTTTAATATTATTTGTTCATTCACTTTCATTCCAAACATACCATCACACCCTCATTTATTTTTCATATAATTTTGTAAATTATCATAATAATAACATATTAATATTACGCCTTGTATCTTAAATTTGTTGTCCTTCCCCAACTTGCATTGCTTGTAGAATTTCTTTTCGAAATTCTCTTTGTTGGGGCCCCGCCAATAAGCGTTGTAGTGCCTATTACTTTGATTGATGTCCAAGTTTCCTATCACACAACTTAATTTAATCTCTACTTTATTAACCATTCCAAATTTATATTTAAAAATACGACAAAACAGTGCTAAAATGCTATTAAAGGAGGCACTGCTCATGGCATCATTGAAAAATAAGCATTTTATGATTGGACTAACATTAACATTTATAGTCGCATTATTTAGCTTTTTAGCTGCTAAATTGCCAATCTTAGATAAGGTTGGCGCATTAACTATCGCGATATTAATCGCTATTCTATATCGTCACTTTAGAGGATATCCTGAACAATATAGCTCAGGTATTACGTTTTCATCTAAATATTTATTAAGATTTGCAATCATCCTATATGGACTTAAACTCAATATATTCGATATTATCGGTCAAGGTAGTAGACTATTAGCCATCGATGTAGGTGTCGTTATTTTTAGTATTGTAATGATGCTCTTTGTCAACAAACTGTTGCATGGTGACAAAAACATCGCATTATTACTAGGTGTAGGTACAGGCGTTTGTGGTGCTGCCGCTATTGCTGCAGTCGCTCCAATATTCAAATCACGTGAAAAGGATACAGCTATTAGTATCGGTATCATCGCATTGATTGGTACGATATTTTCACTTATATATACAGCTATCTATGCTATCTTTTCAATGACGACAAATGTTTATGGCGCTTGGTCTGGCGTTAGTCTTCATGAAATTGCACACGTTGTCCTAGCTGGTGGCTTTGGTGGTAGTGATGCACTTAAAATTGCACTTCTTGGTAAACTTGGCAGAGTATTCTTACTGATTCCATTAACCATCGTACTTATTTTAATTATGCGTTTCCGTTCATCAGAATCATCTAGCAATGGTCGAATAAGCATTCCATACTTTTTAATTGGATTTGTCATTATGGCCTTAGTGAATACATATGTAACTATTCCGTCAGCATTGCTAAATATTTTAAATACTGTATCAACAATTTGCTTATTAATGGCCATGGTTGCTTTAGGGTTAAATGTTGCATTTAAAGATCTTAAAAATCGCGCACTTAAACCGCTTATGACAATCATTATTACCTCAATATGCTTGTCATCACTTGCCTTTATCGTCGTTCATTGGCTATATAGTTAATATGAAAAGACGCTCAAACACTTGCAAATTTAGTGTGCCGAGCGTCTTATTTTTATACTTTAAAAGTCGTATTGGTTGTTTTCTTCTTCAAACACTTGTTGTTGTACTTTGGCAGTTCGCATTGTGGATTGTGCCAACGCTTTTAACCGAAATACAACATCATCATTGACAATTTGTTGATTTGAAAAATCTTTCTCTTCAATAAATACATACGTTTGCATCGTATGTGCTTTCATGTAACTCAATATTGGTTTTAAATGCATTTCAGGAATTAAATAATGTTTACTAGAACCTGCTGTCGCTACAAGTCCTATTACCTTGTCACGAAACGCATTGACTGGAAGTAGATCAAACACATTTTTCAAAGCACCAGGGATGGAAGCTTGAAAAATTGGAAAACCAATAAAAATCACATCAGCCTGCATTAACGACGTCGTTAATTTATATACATCTCCTGTAGTATCTAGATAATTCTTTCCAACGCTAAATTCTAATTCAAGTTCTCGTAAATCCATCAACTCTATTTGATGTCCCTCATTGATGACTTCTAGTTCATTTTTTAAATCATCCATAGCAATTCTCGTTTTAGAACCTACTGTGGAACCTGACAATAATACAATATTCATGATGACGCCCCTCCTATTTTGATAAATGCTTTTTAATCGCCGGTATAATGTCGTTGCCAATTAACTCTATATTCTTCATAACATTTTCAAATGGCACACCGCCAAAATCAAGCTGTGCCATAAAACGTTGATGACCATACAACTCGTGTTGATACAATATCTTTTCAATAATTTGTTGCGGGCTTCCAACCATTAGCGCTTCTCTATAATCTGGTGAATTAGCAAATTGCTGTTTCGGATAACCAACGCCACGAATAAATGACATCCCTGTATTCAAATGTGGATAAAATTCTCTCATAGCATCCTGAGTTGTTTCAGCTGTATAAAACAGACTCGCTATACTTACTGGTAAAGACTTAGGCGAAGCATCGAAACCTGCTTCAGTTGCTGCTTGACGATAAGCATCTATAGAACCTTTAAAGTTCATTGCTGGGCCACCAAGGGTTGTAATCATCATTGGCACACCTTGTTTTCCCGCTTTAATAGCACTTGCAGGTGGACCACCAACAGCACGCCATATTGGCAATGTATTATCGATTGGTCTTGGGAATATTTTCATATTTCTAAGTTCTGGACGATATTTTCCAGACCAAGTAATACGCTCAGTTTTATTTAACTCTAAAAGTAAACCTAATTTTTCTTCAAACAATTCATCATAGTCTTTTAAATCATAGCCAAACAAGTCAAAAATACCTGTTCTTGATGCTCTGCCAGCTACAATTTCGGCTCTACCATGAGAAATCAAATCTAATGTCGCGAAGTCTTCAAATACTCTTACAGGATCTGTTGCACTAATAATCGTTGAAGAACTTGAAACTTTGATATGCTTTGTCGCTTGGGCAATTGCACCTAACACAACCGTAGGTGCCTGTGTTGTAAAATGCTCCTGATGACTTTCACCAACTGCAAAAACATCAATACCTGCTTCATCTGCTAATTTACTTGCTTCAATAATTTCATTAATACGTTGCTCATAACTAACTTTTTCACCTTTCAATGGATTCAATAAATGATCACCTAAGGAATACAAACCAAACTCAAGAGGTGTATTTTTATTCATTTCTAATTTTGCCATTAAACATTCTCCTTTATATTTCGTGTAACTTACTTTCAATTTGTTCACGTTCTGCTTCTAAAAAGTCAGGCAAGTTCAATTGACTTCCTAATTGTTCAAGAGGTGTATCAATAGTAAATCCAGGCGCTTCAGTCGCAAATTCATACATAATTGAATTATGGCGATAGTATAATGATTTAAAGAAATAGCGATCAATTATACCTGAATTACTTTGTGTTTGTTGTTGTAATTTCTTGTAAATTGCATCTAAGTCACTCATTTGTGGTGTATTAATTGCAATATGATGGATATAACCTCGTCCAGGTCTTTCACGTTGTCCCTGTTGCTCAATAACTACAAAATCCGAATATAAACCTTGTGGTGCTAATGTCAGCACATCGAATGATTTATTATCTCTTTTGCGATAACCTAAGACATTTTCCAAAAATTCTACCGTACGCGCTGCATTTCTAACTCTTAATTCGACTGGCCCTATTCCTAAAATTTGATATGCTTGAGGTATTTCACTATAAACGTTATGTTGCCATTGATGTGGTACTTCAAAACTATCATTAACAAGCAATATGATTTCTAAGTCGTCTTCATCTTTAAAGACAACACCTTCTTGTCCAAGATAGTACAAACGTTCAGACGTAATACCATTATTATCAAGGCGTTTTTCAAAATAATGAAGTGCCGCTTGATTTGGTACTAATAAAGAAAATCGATAAATCGTTTCAGTACCTGGCTGCTTATGACCCGCATTGGGAATTTCAAAAAAGCTTAAAATTGTTCCGGCTGTACCTACTTCGTCCCCATAAAACAAATGATACATTGAAGGATTGTCTTGATTAACCGACTTTTCAACTAATCGTAATCCAAGGACATTTGTGTAAAAATCCTTATTACGTTTTGCATCTTTTGTATACATGGATATGTGATGATGCCCTACTATATTCATACTATCCCTCCTATTAGTATAAATTTTATACCAACTTACATAAAAAAGATAGTTATATGCCATTTACCCCTTTTCTGCAAATAAAAATATGTTTGTACTCATTCGTAGATACACAGCTAGTATGTATAACGACATAATAATTGCATAATTATAAATTTATGTGTAGCAATTTATTTTTTCTAAATGTTTATAAAATACTTCAATAACTAAATATGCAAGATTTCACAAAAGTATATTGACAACGCTTTCATACATGTCTAATATAAGTTTATCGCACAAAATGCATATAAATACATATTAAGGAGGATTTTATGAATTTTCTTAAACCTGCAAAGCATATTAAGCCTTTGCCAGAAAATCAGATAGATGATACCTATAAACGATTACGTCTCCAAGTATTTCTTGGTATTTTCATCGGTTACGCTGGGTACTATTTATTACGTAAAAACTTTTCATTAGCGATGCCAGCATTGCAAGAGCAAGGTTTTACAAAAGCGGAACTAGGTTTTGCACTTTCTGCTGTTTCCATCGCATATGGATTTAGTAAGTTCTTTATGGGTACTGTAAGTGATCGGAGCAATGCTCGGATATTCTTAGTTCTTGGATTAGCACTCACTGCTATCGTCAATTTGTTAATGGGATTTGTACCGTTCTTTACATCAGGTATCGGTATTATGTTTGTCCTATTATTCTTAAATGGATGGTTTCAAGGTATGGGCTGGCCACCTTCAGGCCGTGTTCTCGTTCACTGGTTTAGTGTAAGTGAACGCGGAAGTAAGACTGCCCTTTGGAACGTTGCGCATAATGTTGGTGGAGGTATTATGGCACCTATTGCTGCTTGGGGTATTACAACAACAGCATTTATCAACTTTGGTTATTTAAAAGGGTTCGAAGGTGTATTCATTTACCCTGCACTCTTAGCACTTATCATTGCCGCAATTTCATACGTATTGATTAGAGACACACCTCAATCTCAAGGTTTACCTCCAATCGAAATTTATAAAAACGACTTTGCTACAAGCGATAAGAAAACATTAGAAACAGAATTAACTACAAAAGAAATTTTATTTAAATATGTACTAAACAATAAATGGGTATGGGCAATTGCCTTTGCAAATATATTTGTTTATTTCGTGCGTTATGGTGTACTTGATTGGGCGCCAGTCTACTTAAGTGAAGAAAAGCATTTCGACTTAAAAGCATCAGGTTGGGCATACTTCTTATACGAATGGGCTGGAATTCCTGGTACATTATTATGTGGTTACATTTCTGATAAATTATTCAAAGGTCGTCGAGGACCTGCAGGTTTCTTCTTTATGTTAGGTGTCACAGTATTTGTATTAATTTATTGGTTAAATCCTCCAGGCAATGCTTGGTTAGACAATGTCTCATTAATTGCCATTGGTTTCTTAATATATGGACCAGTTATGTTAATTGGTTTACAAGCATTAGATTATGTACCTAAAAAAGCAGCTGGCACAGCAGCTGGATTAACAGGATTATTTGGTTATCTGTTTGGTGCTGTAATGGCCAACATCGTCTTAGGTGCTGTAGTTGATAAATTCGGATGGGATGTCGGTTTTATTTTATTAACAGCAATCAGTGTGTTTGCAATGTTGAGCTTTATCCTCACTTGGAATAAAGTAGGACAAGAAACCGTTCATCATTAAATGATAAAAAATAAAGTCATATGGTTATCTTATCGAAAGATGATATATTCATCTCTTATAAGTTCAACCATATGACTTTTTATTAGTATTCAAAAAAATATTTACATTGCCACTTTTGTGTTTGCCCTGCTGTTTTATTCAATTGATTACACCACTTAGGATAAACTCTAAAAGCCATCTTACCTTTATGTTCAAATGTAGTTAAGATACCTTTTTCTACCAATAATTCCCTAGGAAATAAAAAATAACCGCTTAATTCTTCATCAATAACTATAATCATTAAGTAATCTGCAAATGCCTCTTTTGAGTATGGTTGATTACAATTGTTCTCGTCTTTTGTCCAACATGTAACAAAATACCCTGCTTTAGTCGGTGTTTTCTTAGCTAACCTACTTTGATATGTTTCCTCTTTAAAGCTAAATGTTAATGCTTCGTAATCTTGATTATATTTTTCTTCAGTTAAATCTTTAACTTCTGGTTCTTCACTAAAAATATATTTCAACAGTATTTTAGATTTATACATATGTCATTCTCACTTTATTTTTTTCATAATCGTATCATATATTTATTTTTTATTCGAAAAATACACTTCCGACCGAAATATACTCAGCCAGAAGTGTACGAAATATTTAACCTTCTATTAATTCAGATGTATCAACTGTCAAACGATCACGTAATAAATAGACGATTAACATTGCTGCCAAAGCACAAAGTGACTCAGCAATTAATAATGACCATATGACACCTGTGAGGCCGAACAAAGCATTCATAATAAATAATACAGGAATGATAATCGCACCTTGTAAAATGGCCATAATTGTAGCACCACGACCTTGCCCAGTCGCTTGAAGCATACCAGTAAACAAGAAACCTATACCATTTAATAACAATGATGTCATTGTTACTTTCAAAATAAATGTCGCCATCTCAACGATGTCTTGATCAGTAGTAAATAGTCCGACCATATGATGTCCAATTGTAAATACAGCAATCATACATACAACAAAGATAACACCGATAGACATGATAACTGCTTTGATAACGTCTTTCATACGACCTTTATTTGCCATAAAGTTATATGCAATTAGTGGTACAACACCTTCACATAATCCCATGATAATAAGTTCTGGAAATTGCACAAGTCTAAATGAGATACCATAACTTGCAATCGCGAAGTTTCCATAATGTGCTAAAAATAAATTTAAAACTAATCCTGTGAATCCCATTAAGATACTCATTAAAAATGCAGGAATACCGATTTTAAAGATTTCAGAAAGCATTTCTTTATTAGGTTTCGCAAGTTTAATATTAACTGACACAACGTCACTATTTTTCATAAAATAAACGATAAAGAACAGAGCAGCAGCAACATTACTGATTGCAGTACCCAAAGCTGCACCAACAACGTTTAAATCAAAATCAAAAATTAAAATTGGATCTAAAATAATATTTAAGCCTACACTAGCTAACATACCAATCATAGAAATCATTGGTGCTCCAATTGCACGTGCAAATTGTTCTAATATGAAGAACAAAATTACAAAAGGTGCACTTAAAAACATTACTTTCAAATAATTACTTGTTAAAGCTAACGTTTCACCTCTCGCCCCTAAAATTGCTGCGATTTGATCACTGAATGGTAAAGTAACTAAAATCACGATAAGTCCTAGTGCAATACCACCATAAATAGAGAAACTACTTACAAATTTACTCTTACTATAGTCTTTCGCACCTAATAAACGTGAAATATAAGTTCCTGCACCAACGCCAAATAAATTACCTAACCCCATTAAGATAGCAAATACTGGCAGTGTTAGAGAGATAGCAGAAATCATGTGGCTATCTTCTAAAAATCCTATAAAGTAAATATTTAATATGCCATAAATAACGCTTAATAAAGTCCCTATCATCATTGGCAATGAGAAATGCATCATCGCTTTAAATACTGGCGATTTCTCAAAATAATATAATTGTTCGTCTTTCATTGTTCAATACTCCTTGTCTTTTCCAATAATTAGCTTACTAACAATTAGATATCTAACTATAATATTAAAGACAAAGTGACTGATTTCTACCAGTCACACTTATCATTTATTGTAAACTAGATAACATTTTAGTTAAGTTTGCTTTCATTTGTTCATTTTCTTCTTCAGATAACTGCGATACGAGTGTTTGTTCCATTTCATCAAATATCGAAGTGAATGCTTCTACGAGTTTAATCCCAGAGGTAGTCAGCCCTATATTCTTTCTTCTCGTATCTTGTGCATCGACATAGCGATAGATCAGCTTTTTACGTTCAAGGTTCCTTAATAAATTACTGACAGTTGGACCTGTTCGTTGTAATGCTTTAGCAATATCATTTTGTGTCAGTCCATCTTGTTGATGTGCATAAAGATAACCTAACGTATGACCTTGCTCATTTGTAATATCAAATTGCTCTAACTTTTGATCAGCCTTTTGTTTCATCTCATGACTAATCATTCTAAATAAATACGAATAAGTGAATTCCATTTATTGCACCACCATTTCGTTAGATGTCTAACTAAATATACTGCGACATTTTTAAATTGTCAACATGAATATCTAATTTATTTTAAAAGTTCCTATAAAATCTTGCGCCATAAACATTTTGATATGCAATTTTTCGGATTAAAATATGAAAGAGATTGCATATCTACGTTTTTAAGAAATCGCTTACAATTACAAATAGGAGGATATTACGTTGTTAAGTTATAGACAAATCGAAATTTTGTATCTTTTAATTCATGAGCAAACGTTTATTCCAATCAATACCATTGCTAATCAACTTGGTGTATCACCTCGTACCATTCAATATGATATAGCATATATTGAGCAATATGCTGAAACTTATCATTACCAAGTCAGCCGTAATAAAGCTGCAGGCATCAAAGTAACAACAGCTCACGCGACACTATTAAATGAATTAGAGCACAATCTAACAAATCAAATTCATTTTTCAAAAGATGAACGACTCACACATATCGCTTTAAAGTTATTCGAAACAACCGATCCTGTTTCAACAAAGCAACTTGCGCAAGATGTTAATGTTTCGCGTCGGACAATTGCAGATGATATTAAAATGATTCAAGCCCAACTAGATCAATACCATTTAAAGTTAAATTATGTCCACAATAAAGGATTCAATATTATTGGTGAGGAAGATCATTATCGTAAAGCGTATGCACACTTTATACATCAATATATGAAACAAGCTGCACCTTTTATAGAGGCGGATATCTTTAATTCAGAATCAATCGCATTGGTTCGCCGTGCCATTATTAAGACATTAAATAGTGAAAATTATCATTTAGTTCAGTCGGCTATCGATGGCTTAATCTATCATATACTCATTGCCATTCAGCGTTTAAATGAAAATTTTTCGTTCGATATACCTATCAATGAAATTGATAAATGGCGACATACTAATCAGTATGCTATTGCTTCAAAAATGATAGAAAACTTAGAACGCAGTTGTAATGTCACATTTCCAGAGTCTGAAATTATCTTTATCACGTTACATTTACTAGGCTCTAAAATGACTGAACATACAGCATCTTCAATTACCTTTGAATACCATGATTTATCGCAAAATATACATGAATTGATCACTTGTGTTAGCCAAGAATTAGGCATTGATATGTCAAAAGACAACAAGTTACATACCAGTCTGATCACACATATCAAACCAGCTATACATCGTATTAAATACGATATGCTACAACCTAATCCTTTGAGGCAAGAAGTTATGCGTCGCTATCCTCAAATCATTGAAGCCGTTAGCAAGCATATTAGTCCAATTGAACAAGATGCTGCTATTCGCTTCAACGAAGATGAATTAACATACATTACAATTCACTTCGCATCAAGTATAGAGCGTGTTGCAACACATAAACAATCAATGATTAAGGTTGTCTTACTATGTGGTTCTGGTATAGGCACGTCACAACTTTTAAAATCAAAACTAAATCACCTGTATCCTGAGTTTCACATTTGGGATGCCTATTCCATTTATCAATTGGAAGAAAGTCGATTATTGCAAGATAACATTGATTATGTCATTTCAACAGTACCTTGTGAAATATCAGCTGTACCAGTTATTCATGTCGATCCATTTATCAATCAACAATCTCGTCAAAAATTGAATCAAATTATCAATGACTCAAGAGAACAACGAGTCATGAAAATGGCAACTGATGGCAAGTCACTCGCAGATTTATTGCCTGAACATCGCATCATTATAAATAAACAACCATTATCAATTGAATCCGCAATTGCAGTGGCTGTGCAACCTTTAATCAATGATGGCATTGTCTATTCAAATTATACAGCTGCAATTTTAAAACAATTTGAACAATTCGGGTCATATATGGTCATTAGTCCACATATTGCACTTATTCACGCTGGTACTGATTATGTACAGAATGGTGTAGGTTTCGCACTAACATATTTCACTGAAGGGATTATCTTTGGTAGTAAAGCTAACGATCCCGTTCACCTTGTAATTACATTAGCAACGGACCACCCCAATGCACATTTAAAGGCATTGGGACAGTTAAGCGAATGCTTAAGCAACGACTTATATCGACAAGATTTCTTAGATGGGAATATTTTTAAAATTAAACAACACATTGCTTTAACTATGACAAAGGAGGCTTAATAACGTGTCATTAGACATTTTGTCAACAACACGCATCATTGTAAAAGAACAAGTAAATGATTGGACTGAAGCTATAACTATAGCTTCTCAGCCATTACTACAAGAACAAATTATTGAACAAGGCTATGTTCAAGCAATGATTGATAGCGTTAATGAACTTGGACCTTATATCGTTATCGCACCTGAAATTGCAATTGCACATGCAAGACCGAACAATGACGTACATCAAGTTGGTTTAAGTCTATTAAAGTTGAATCAACATGTGGCATTTTGTGATGAAGATCACTACGCATCTCTCATTTTTGTATTGAGTGCCATCGACAATCATTCACACTTATCTGTATTACAAAATTTAGCAACCGTACTGGGCGATAACCAAACAGTCCAGCAACTATTAACTGCAACAAATGCACAAGACATTAAAAACATTTTAAAGGAGCATGATTAATATGAAAATTTTAGTAGTATGTGGCCACGGTTTAGGAAGTAGTTTTATGGTAGAAATGAACGCACAAGAAGCACTTAGGCAACTTAATGCACCATCTGATATCGAAGTTGAACATAGTGACATTATGACAGCAAGTCCAGAGATGGCTGACTTGTTTATTTGTGGTAGAGATTTAGCTGAAAATGCCGAACGTCTAGGGGATGTCTTAGTTCTTGATAATATTTTAGATAAAGCTGAATTACAACAAAAGCTCTCAGAAAAATTACAACAACTTAACATGATTTAAAGGAGGTACGACCTATGCAAGCAATCCTTAATTTTATAGTCGATATTTTAAGTCAACCAGCCATTCTTGTTGCACTGATTGCCTTTATAGGTTTAATCGTTCAGAAAAAACCTGCCGCAACGATCACTTCAGGAACCATTAAAACGATATTAGGCTTCTTAATTTTAAGTGCAGGTGCTGATGTCGTCGTTCGATCTCTTGAACCATTCGGCAAAATATTCCAACACGCATTTGGTGTGCAAGGTATCGTACCTAACAACGAAGCTATCGTCTCACTAGCCTTAAAAGATTTTGGAACAACAGCTGCACTCATCATGGTCTGTGGCATGATTGTTAATATTTTAATTGCCCGCTTCACTAATTTAAAATATATCTTTTTAACAGGTCATCATACATTTTACATGGCTGCGTTTTTAGCAATCATTTTAACAGTCAGTCATATTAAAGGCTGGCTAACGATTGTTATCGGCGCACTCGTATTAGGATTAATCATGGCAGTATTACCTGCATTACTCCAACCTACGATGCGAAAAATTACAGGGAATGACCAAGTAGCTTTAGGTCATTTTGGCTCAATCAGTTACTTTGCCGCAGGTGCTGTAGGTCAATTATTCAAAGGTAAGTCTAAATCAACGGAAGAGATTAAATTTCCAAAAGGCTTAAGTTTCTTACGAGAAAGTACAATTAGTATCTCGATTACGATGGCATTACTTTACTTCATCGCATGCTTATTTGCGGGCGTTAGTTATGTACACGAGTCTATTAGTAATGGTCAAAACTTTATTGTCTTTTCATTAATTCAAGGTGTGACATTTGCTGCTGGTGTATTTATTATTTTAACGGGCGTTCGCTTAATCTTAGCTGAAATCGTCCCAGCATTTAAAGGAATTTCTGAAAAGCTTGTACCAAATTCTAAACCTGCATTAGACTGCCCTATTGTGTTCCCTTATGCACAAAATGCAGTATTAATTGGATTCTTTGTCAGCTTTATTACAGGTGTCATCGGTATGTTTATCTTATTCTTATTTGGTGGCGTCGTCATTTTACCTGGCGTAGTTGCACACTTCTTCTTAGGTGCAACGGCTGCTGTATTCGGTAATGCAAGAGGCGGTATTAAAGGTGCTGTTGCTGGCGCCGCTCTAAATGGTATCCTAATAACGTTTTTACCATTATTATTCTTGCCATTTTTAGGCGAATTAGGTGGTGCTGCAACAACATTCTCAGATACAGACTTTTTAACTGTCGGTATCGTGTTCGGTAACGCAGTAAAATATATGGGATTATTTGGTGCGATTCTATTTATTATTATCGTAGGTGCGACAGCAATTTTATTAAAAGGCCGTCAAAAGCCACAGCAATAGTGTTAACGTAAATATATAAAACACCGTCACATATTGAGTGAATGCCTCTTTTATCAAGAGGAAAGCCACTTACTTATGGACGGTGTTTTGTATTATATTAAATGATACTTAGCCATACTATCGACAGCTGCTAAAATTGCTTCTTTTTGTGTCGCAATCGGTTCCCAACCAAGAAGTATTTTTGCACGTTCGTTACTTACATTTCGATTCATATCTAATAAAAGTTTACCTTCTTTAGCTTGATGATTAAATTTAGCACCTAGACTCAAAACAAAGTCTGGTAATTTTTTAGTAGAAACTTTTTGAGCTATTTCAGGTCTCTTTTCTTTAATTAATTTTGCAATTTCCAACAAATTAATTTGTCCATCAGCTGTAGCAATAAATCGCTTGCCATTAGCCTGTTCATTTGTCATTGCCAAAATGTGTAGTTCAGCTACGTCTCTCACATCAACAACATTCAATGGAATTTGCGGTACACGTTTCATTGAACCATTCAATAAATTTTCTAATAAATGAAAGCTTCCTGAAACGTGTGCATCTAATGATGGCCCAAAAATTGCAACTGGATTGATTGTGGCAAATTCTACTGTTGTATTTTCATTCTCAACAAAATCCCACGCTGCCTTTTCAGCTAACAATTTTGATTTTTCATATACTGATAAGCCTGGTTCATCTTCATTTGTCCAATGACTTTCATTTGTGATTGAATTTTTATCTTTATTGCTAAAACCAACTGCACCAAAGTTTGCAGTCATCACCACACGCTTCACGCCAGCATGTTCTGCAGCTCTTAAAATACGTTGTATGCCTTCAATGGCAGGCTTCGCCATCACTTCTGCATCGTCTGTTTTACCGAAAAACACCGGAGATGCTACACTCAAGACATATTTACAATCTTTCATTGCTTCATCCCAATGTTCATCTTGTGATAAATCCGCTTCGACAAACATTAATCGCTCTGTGGAAATGCCATTGTCTTGCATTGTTTTAATTACTTTATCAGCTTTACTTAAATCACGTATCGTTGTTTGTACCTCATAACCTTGTTCTAATAATCGTGAAATAATTCGCATGCCAACAAACCCTGTACCACCGGTTACTAATACTTTATTATTCATCACATAATCTCCTCTTTGTGTCTATTGATTACTCATTATAGCAGTCATTATATTTTGACGTATATAAATAGACTTTAGTAGCTAGTATTTAATCTTACTTATATAAATGAAAATGAATTTATTCCTTTAAAAACTATCATTAACCATTTTCAAATACCCAATCATTTAGAAACACAAACGCTATAAATATGATGTCTTTGCTAATTAACTAAATTCATTTTCAATCGTATGTTCAAATTACATAACTACATAGTCACCATTTTAAAAGCAAATACACATATTCATTGAGGGTGCGACATTAACGCCTAAACAATATTAACTTAAAATCATCTCAACCAATGATCCAACCGTAACATTACCAAAATAATAAACGATGTCTAATTGCTTTAACTGATGCGTTAAATCTTCTCTTGTCATTTTTGTTCCTTGTAATGCTTCTTCCACATCTTTTATATCACCTTGTCCAAAGAAATCACCAAAAATTCTACAATCTGCAATACGATTTTGTTCAACAGAAATGGTAATATCTACAGTACCTGATGATAATCTTTCACTTCGATTATATTCATATTTGGGTGACTTGCCATAATTCCAATCCCAATTTTTATACTTTTTATCAACTAATTCATCAATCGCTTCCCAATCTGCATCCGTTAATTCGTATCGTTTTGCCTCTTTAATGTCATCGATTCCCAAAATCTGTGTCACCATTAAATTTTTAAATTCTTCAATGGTTATACCACGATACTTTTCATCCAGTGCTTCTCTAAGATGACCAACACGTGCGCGCACAGATTTAATCCCTTTCGATGCAATCTTTTTGCGATTAGGCTTTAACACTTTATCCATTGCTTCATAATTAACATCAAGTAATAGCGAATAACCGCCATAAATACGATTGTTCATTAATGTCATTGCGGCGCCTGACACTTTTTTACCATTCAATGTTAAATCATTTCTACCGCTTTGTATCACATCTGTTGCACCTAATGTATGCAACGCCTTTATAGCTGGCTGATAAAATCGTTGAAAATCACCATAAATTGAAGTGTCTTGTTCTAAAATACAACACATATTAACGGCACCTTTATCAACATACACAGCGCCACCACCAGTATCTCGGCGAACTACTTGAATACTGTGTTTATCTATATAATCTTGATTCACTTCTATAGCAGTATTTTGAAAACGTCCAATTTCCACTTTTGGATCACAATAATAAGGGAATAAAATATCTTCATCTAAAAAGATATGCTGATTAACATAAACTTGCATAGCGAGTGCAATCGCACCATCAGTAATATATTCTCCATTCCTAATCGGTTCTATTAAGTACATCTTTTGTCTCTCCAATGTTGTTATTTTGCGTTGTGCTATCGTTCCGGAGTGCTGTTGTAATCAATGTTGAGATATCCTCAGTTAAATGTATGGTACGTTCTTGAATTGAATTCGGAATGCGATATGCCTTTTTATTCATCGTCATATAAAGTGCATTTTCATTTTTACGTGTCATACGCTGAAAAGGATGCTTCACAAATTGTGGTGTAGTATAACCAATTCCAATTTCCAAATACAACACTTTATCATCTTGATGTTGCTCTAGAAAAGCATTATAACGATGTAGTTGCGCATGAAATTCAGCATCTTCAACCATCCCAACTTCCGCTTTACGTTTATTCACTTCCATTGGGGCATCACATTTTGGACATCTTGGAATCATCTCCCAAGGTATAAGCATATCTTGTTGCGCAACAACCATTTTACGAATTAAATCATCATTGCGATACGTTTGAGCATGACAATGCTGACTACACTGTTGCAGTATATACTCCCCTTGTATATGAAATACATGAGTCATATCATAATCAGCTACATCGAAAGCATTATCTGCATTCGTAGTTATAATGTGGTACTGTTTACCTTCCACCAAGGATTTTAAAGCGAGGTAAGACTGACCTACAGGTTGATCTAAATAGTTTAATGTAATAAAACGACTCTCAAATGCCCAATACTCTTGCCAACTGCCATAAGGATGTAAACTCGCTTGCAACATATCAAAGAAGCGATATTTTTCAATAAAATCTGGGAAATTTTCCGTAAAACGCTCTCCTACATATGTAAATCCGTCAGATGCAGACATGCCTGCACCAATTCCAATCACTATCGCATCTGCTTCATCAATCGCAGTACGCAATACTTCAGCCTGCTTTGTCTTGTCATCCATTAACAGAGACATTGCATTCCACTTACTACTCTGCATCACGGTTAAATGCCTCCTTATACAGTTGTAAATCCTTATCTGTAAATACATTGAACACGACTTTCAATGTTGAATTTGTTTCTTTGAGATAGCTTTCTACTGTTCGAACAGCAATTTCTGCTGCTTCATCTTGAGGAAAAGCAAATACACCTGTAGATATACAGCAAAAAGCGACATGATTTAAACTATGTTGATCAGCCAATTTAAGACAGCTAAGATAACATTTAGCTAACAAGTCCTGATTCATCTTTGAAACAGGCAATCGACGTATTTGCGGACCAACCGTATGAATTATATACTTTGCTGGCAAATTATATCCACGTGTTATTTTGGCTTTACCTACACCTTCATTGCGCCCTTGTTGTCGAATGATCTCTGCACAATCAAGTCGAACTTGAACACCCGCTTTTGTATGAATAATATTATCAATGCAGTCATGATTAGCTTGCATACATCCTAGAAAACGACTATTTGCAGCATTAACAATAGCATCGATTTTTAACGTCGTGATATCACCTTGCCAAACAAAGATATTGTCACCTTTTATCGGCTTCAAATCCTTCAAATCCGTAACATGTTGACGATTCAAATCACTTAACATAGCATCTTGTACAGCTAAATATTCATCACTTACAGGTAATGCCGGTCTGACATTTGCTAAGCCTCGATATAATTCCCACAAATCTTCAAATGAAGATGGCATTACCAATACGTCATTGTCATTTCTCTCTCGATGCATATCATTGATTAAATATTCAAGTCTCGCTTTATTTGATTTTAACGTTTCCATTTAAGCCTCCGGTAATGCTAGGAATGCTTCTTTATCGACATCATCCAATTTGAACAACCAATTTTCTTCTGGTTTTTCAGAGTTTAAAATTGTCGGTTCTTCTTCCGCTTTTGTATTTCGCTCAATAATCGTTCCTGACAATGGCGTTTGCACATCAATGACCGTTTTCGATGCTTCGATACTCACAATTTCATCATCCACTTTAACTTCATCTGGACTTACGAATTCAACATAACCTACTGTCCCAATATCATCTTGCAATTCAGGTGTCATACTAAACACATACAAATCTCCTACTTTTTCTACCCATAAATAATTGGCTAACTTTTTCATCTTATCTTCATCCTTTCTCTTCTATTTAAAATGCTACAAATAAATTTCCGCGAGTAATTTTAATGTTTTACAACGCTGTTCAATACCTGGAATAAGCGGTGCTACTAACACCTCATCAACTTCAAACGTAGCAATGAAATCATCTAATTGTGCTTTAACCTTTTCTTGTGTACCTGCAATGATGCGTGCTTGATGTGCTTGAATCATCTCTTTGTCTCGATCATTAAGCTTATACTTTTGTGCTGTGTCTACTGAAGGAAAATCTTCAAATTCTGCAAATTGTAATTTACCTAATAACCAAACATCTAAGGCATGTTGTAATGCTGCTACTTCCGCTTCGTTATCAGCTACAATGACAAATACAGATGCCATCACCTTTGCGTCCATTTTAATCGTTGATGCTTGGAAATGTTTTTTGTAAATATCAATGTTATCCTTCGCTGCATGTATCGCATTTATATCTGGTAGCAAAAATGTTCCAACAGAAAGCCCTATACCTAGTTCGGCAGCTATTTTGGCAGATGTTGCGCTACTACTTAATAACCACATTTCTGGAAAATGATCAATGTGTGGTTGGACACCTAACGTATGCGCACTTGGTTTATCCTTTATTGTAAGATAATCACGTAATAACGAAATCGATTCATCGTAACTATCATATGTAGGATTTATTCCATCTAAAGCTTGCTTTACCATAGTAGTACCTGGATTATTACCAATACCTAAATCAATACGATTTGGATATAACGCTGCCATCATTCTAAAATGCTCAGCAATTTTATAAGGTCGATAGTGCGGCAGCATCACACCACCAGAGCCAACTCGTATGTGATTTGTCTGCGCCAATGTATGCATCATCAAAAGTTCTGGACTACTACACGCAAACGCTGGTACATTATGATGTTCCGTAAACCAAATTCGCTTAAAGCCAAGTCGATCTGCTAATTTTGCAAGTGTCACTGAATCTTGCAATGCCTTTTGTGCATCCTTACCTTCATCTATTAAGGCATAGTCTAATACGCTTAATTTAACCAATCCGTCATCTCCAAACTTATCCTGTCATGTCAAACCGACATAACATTTTAGCGTTCTTAATACCATTCCCTCTTCATATACCCACGTATATGATAACGTTTTTCAATTAACTTTTATATCTTTTCGCCTTTATTTTTCTTTTTCATATTCATATTTTCAGACCTACAAATGCCATTCATTAGTTTAATTTTAAAAATACTTTCCATGTACCAATTCTATTCTATCAAGACTGTTCATCATTGATTATTCATTCTTTCCATGGTACTTTGAAAACAATATTGAATAGAAAAGGAATCATAGTATGTACCGATACAAACCACTTTTACAATCAATCCACTTACCTAATGGCATCAAAATTTCGAATCGCTTTGTATTATCACCAATGACCGTAAACACATCAACAAAAGAAGGCTATATTACAAAAGAAGACTTGGCTTATGCTGCACGTCGCTCTAATTCAGCTGGAATGCAAGTCACCGGCGCTGCTTACATTGAACCTTATGGTCAATTGTTTGAATATGGCTTTAATATTGATCATGATGCTTGTATCCCTGGATTAACTAACATGGCATCTACGATGAAACAACATGGTAGCCTCGCTATTATCCAGCTAGCGCATGCTGGTCGTTTTTCAAATCAAGCCATTTTAAATTTTGGAAAGGTGTATGGACCAAGCCCTATGACATTGCATTCACCGATTGAACACGATGTTATCGCCATGTCTCATGAGAAAATCAATAGCATCATTCAGCAGTATCGCGATGCTACATTACGCGCGATTAAAGCAGGTTTTGATGGTGTGGAAATTTCGATTGCACAACGTTTGCTGATTCAAACATTTTTCTCAACTTTTTCGAATAAACGTACAGACCATTACGGTGCCGACTCATTAAAAAATCGTGCAAGATTATGTTTAGAAGTTATGCGTGCGGTACAAGAAGTGATTGATAAAGAAGCACCTGACAATTTTATTTTAGGATTTCGAGCAACGCCAGAAGAAACCAGAGGCAGTGATTTAGGATATACCATTGACGAGTTCAACCAATTAATCGATTGGGTCATGGACGTTTCAAACATCCAATACTTAGCAATCGCTAGCTGGGGTCGACATATTTATCAAAATACGTCTCGTACACCAGGTGATCATTTCGGTCGACCAGTTAACCAAATTGTCTATGAACATTTAGCAGGTCGTATCCCTTTAATTGCAAGTGGCGGGATTAATTCTCCAGAGTCTGCTTTAGATGCTTTACAACATGCAGATATGGTCGGCATGTCTTCGCCTTTTGTCACAGAACCTGACTTTGTGCATAAACTTGCTGAACAGCGACCACATGATATCAATCTTGAATTTTCTATGGCAGATTTAGAAGATTTAGCCATTCCACATGCTGCTTTTAAAGATATTGTTAAAATGATGGATTATGGGGAAGGTCTAAAGAAGCATACCCGTGACGCTTTACGTCAATTGGAACAGAATTATCATGACTCATCGTCTTAAGACTATTTTTCATGGAAATTTAAGACAGTGTTATAATGACATCAATATCAAAAATAAGGAGCCTATTAAATCGTGACTGAAATTAAAGATAAAGTAATTACTAAAGATGCATTTGCATTACCTTACACAATTATTAAAGCAAAAAATCAACCAACAAAAGGCGCTATTGTCTACATCCACGGTGGTGGATTAATGTTCGGTAAAGCTAACGATTTATCCCCACAGTATATCGATATCCTTACGGAACATTACGATTTAATTCAACTAAGTTATCGTTTATTACCAGAAGTAAGTCTCGATTGCATTATTGAGGATGTCTACGCATCATTCGATGCGATTCAATCACAATATTCTAATTGCCCTATTTTTACCTTTGGCAGATCATCAGGTGCATATTTAAGTCTATTAATTGCACGAGACAGAGATATTGATGGTGTTATTGATTTTTATGGTTATAGTCGCATCAACACTGAACCTTTTAAAACAACTAATAGTTATTACGCAAAAATAGCTCAAAGCGTAAACGAAACAATGATTGCACAACTCACTTCACCAACACCGGTTGTTCAAGATCAAATCGCACAACGTTTTTTAATCTACGTTTATGCACGTGGCACAGGTAAATGGATAAATATGATTAACATTGCTGATTATACTGATTCAAAATATAATATTGCACCAGATGAACTTAAAACACTTCCACCTGTTTTCATTGCGCATTGTAATGGCGATTATGATGTTCCCGTTGAGGAAAGCGAACATATCATGAATCATGTTCCACATTCAACATTTGAACGCGTGAATAAAAACGAGCATGATTTTGATCGTAGACCTAATGACGAAGCAATCACTATTTATCGTAAAGTTGTTGATTTCTTAAACGCTATAACAATGATGTAATATATCATTATTTTAAAAAACTCAATTTATCATCATGATAAACAGTTATTCGATCAACCATATTATTCATACAATTTATTAAGCTCATAAACAGATACGCCTGTCCCTTTAGTTTTCGCTAATGAGACAGGCGCTTTATTTCACTTTACTATTTTTAAATTCAACACTGTGATGCTACTTATATCTGATGTGCCATGATAACAGCACGATTTACATAGCATATTAAATTCAGAAGATGAATTTAACTTGCTTTCAATTGTGTTCCTTTACTTTCAGTCGCTTCAACACGCAACAAGTCATTTATAATACCTGTATAGAAGTTGGCAAGTTCTGCACCTTTACGTTTGAAATCCAGGAAGTCCACACCGATAAAATCGACATGATCCCATCCTTGTATGATTGGTTTAACTTGCCAGATACCTCTGCGTGTGGCAGGTTCATCATTCGTAACATTAACAAATGGTTGATTGGACGGATGTAATGACGAAATCACTGGTACGACACCATCATTTTTACGCCATTCTTCTCTTGCATCATGACCAATAATTCTACTCGTTGTATCCATTAAGAAAAATGTACCTAAATCAGGATTTTCATAACCTAATGGACCAGTATGAGATGATACACCTGTATAAGTCGTATACGTAATATTAGGATTCATACTTGTCATGTTGTTCAATTTTGCAGAGCCATCTAACGTTAAATCATAGGCAGCATTGTCGTCTGATGTCCAAATTTTGCTTTTACTAACGCGTTTTATATAGTCAATGTAACTCTCATTTGGTAATTGTTTAAAGCCCCATTGCGTTAATCCTAAATCGATATTCGAATACTTGTTACCCATAAATCGATTTAAAGCGAACATGATTTTTCTAACAGCTTCTGTATTTCCAAACTTATCAGCTGCTTGTGAACCATTATGTGGTGTTGCTAATGTTGTGATTGATGCAACCATATTGTTATGACCACCAGTGAATAATGGTGATATTTCTCCACCATGCGCTTTATGATAGGCAATTTCTTCTTTGTTACCATTTCTTAAAAACTCTTCCATTAAACGAATTGTTTGACCACCCATACTATGCCCTACAAGATGTACCTTTTTACCAGGTTCCCAATTAGGCATGATTCCTTTATAAGTCTTACCATAGCGCTCATGTCCGTATTTAGCTGCATGTGCTGCGCCATAATCTACGCGACCACCTTTAATGTAATAATAAAGTTCTACAGCGCGATCATAGTTACTACCAAATGCACTTACACTTGCTTGATGTACATTATAGCCTTGCTTTCTCAATTCTTCGATAACTTTAAATTTATTTCCACCCCAATAATTTGGATATAAAGCAGGTGCATTATCGCCTACTAATCCTAAAAATCCATGTACAAAAACAACTGGATATTTGTTAAGTGGTTGTACTTGATTCGCTTTAAGTGGTCGAACCTTTTTAGCATCTGCTGCTGCATTTGTAGTCGAACGTGTTTTAGGCGCTTGAAGCGCATCTTTGATTAGTTGTTTATTATCAGTATTTTTATCTGTCGGTTTCTCTGGGGAATTTTGACCATCGATATGTTTACTTAAATCGCCAACTTGTGGTTTCTGTTCACTTTGGCGAACAGTATCATCTTGCTTTGCATCTATGATTTGATGCGCGGGTTGATGTGTATCTTGTTGATTTGGATGTTTGTCCGTGGTTGCATCTTGTGCTTTTGTTGATTTAGGTGCAGTTTTATCATTAGACGGGGGTGTAGTTGAAGTTGGTGCTGCTTTATCATGATTGGGTAATACCTTTTGTGCCGGAATGGATGGTTGTGATTTATCAACATCATTCGATTGTGACGTTGTCGATTGTGATCCATTACGTTCAGCATGA
This sequence comes from Staphylococcus sp. EG-SA-18, assembly GCF_017151825.1. Lineage (NCBI taxonomy): Bacteria > Bacillati > Bacillota > Bacilli > Caryophanales > Staphylococcaceae > Staphylococcus > Staphylococcus sp. EG-SA-18. The sequence goes on along the minus strand of NZ_JACYVY010000022.1, from coordinate 69,251 downwards.
TGGGTATTTTGAACCTGATCATTTTGACGTTCAGTATTATTAGTCGCATTATTTTGGTGTGACTGTTTAGAACCTTGTCGTTCAGAATCTTGCTTTACTTGATTATCATTTTGCGTTCTGATTGTTTTACTATTTTGTGTTGATTGATACTTCGATAATTGAAGCGTATCTTTACCTTCTGTCACTGTTCCACTTTTACCATTCTCTTTATGCATATCGTCTAATTGCTTTCCTGACTGCATTTGATGTGACGTTATCGCATTCCCTTGTTCTCCCGGTTGATTTAGTGTTTCTTTTTGTACCGCTGCATTAGTTGGTGTTTTTTCCGAGGCTTGTGCTTCATGTGATGACACAACAAACATTGTAGCCGCTAACACTGACACCACGCCTATTGAATACTTTCTAATACTATACTTTCTTTCTTCTTGTCCTCTTAACATATAATCACCTCAAAAGTATTTTTTTGACCCCCTCTTGAGAATGAAAAACAACTGCACCTTCAATATAACATGACATATATTATTTTTTGATTAAGACTACAAAATTAATAAAAATTTAATAATACGATATTAAATCGATACTAATCATTTACAAATATGTGCATTTCCAAATAATTTATAAACACTTTTAGTTGTGGCGTTGAATCATCACAACAACATTTAAGATAAATATTTTATTAAGTAATATAGTTTCAATCTATATATAATTAGTTAATTTGTATTGGTCTGAAAATAATTCAAACTATACAATTATAATAAGTTTTCAGATTTTTCTAAATTAAAATAATGATTCATCTCATTAAGGGGAAGATGCATCATACAGTTTTGTGTATTCATTTAAACAAAGGGGTTGCTTTAATGAATCAATATCATTCTAATGCACAACAACCAAGTGCATGGCGTTTTTTTGTCTATAGTTTAGTGGGCATACTATGTTTCTTTATTCCTTTTACGATTAATGGTAACAACACTATTTTCGTCGATCATGTTCATCTAGCCATTCGCTCAATCATAGGTCCACTTATGCCCTATGTTGCACTGATTATGATTTTAATTGGTACAGCGTTACCAATAGTGAGACGTACTTTTATGACTTCAATCACAAACTTGGTCATTACATTATTTAAAGTTGCAGGTGCAATGATTGGTATAATGTATGTATTTAAAATCGGTCCATCAATACTATTTAAAGCTAACTATGGTCCGTTCTTGTTTGAAAAATTAATGATGCCATTAAGTATCTTAATTCCAGTAGGTGCAATTGCGCTTTCTTTATTAGTAGGCTATGGCTTATTAGAATTTGTCGGTGTTTATATGGAGCCTATTATGAGACCTATTTTTAAAACACCAGGAAAATCCGCTGTCGATGCAGTAGCTTCGTTTGTCGGCAGTTATTCCTTAGGATTATTGATTACTAATCGTGTCTATAAGCAAGGGATGTACAACAAACGAGAAGCCACGATTATTGCGACTGGCTTTTCAACAGTTTCAGCAACTTTTATGATTATCGTTGCTAAAACTTTAGGATTAATGCCGCATTGGAATTTATACTTTTGGATAACTTTAGTCATCACATTTGTCGTGACTGCAATTACTGCATGGCTACCGCCAATCACCAATGAATCAACAGAATATTATAACGGACAAGAAGGAGAACAAGAAGTTGCTATTGAAGGAAGCAGACTGAAAACTGCATATGCAGAGGCGATGAAACAAAATGCATTAACACCATCCCTCGTGAAGAACGTTTGGGACAATTTGAAAGACGGTTTAGAAATGACTGTTGGTATTTTGCCTTCTATATTATCGATTGGTTTTTTAGGACTGATTGTAGCGAACTATACACCATTCATTGATTGGCTTGGCTATATCTTCTATCCATTTATTTATATTTTCCCAATTGCTGATCAGGCTTTACTTGCAAAAGCGTCAGCGATTTCTATTGTAGAGATGTTTCTACCATCTTTGTTAGTAACTAAAGCTGCAATGAGTACTAAATTTGTCGTCGGTGTAGTAAGCGTATCAGCCATTATCTTTTTCTCAGCATTAGTGCCATGTATACTAGCAACTGAAATTAAAATACCTGTCTGGAAACTCATCATCATTTGGTTTTTACGCGTGGCATTGTCGCTATTAATCACCATCCCCGTCGCTTTACTTATTTTTGGATAATTCAAATTGAAAATAAAATCACTATCGTAAACAAACAAAACGAGATGAACCCATTACATTCATTCAGCCACCTAAGATAATTAGGTACCTTTAATTAATGATGGTCATCTCGTTTTTTTATCGTTATCATTTAATCTTCCATAACTTGAACAAAACGTTTCGTAATTTCTTTTGGTCGTGTTATCGCACCACCAACGACTGAACAATGAACGCCTAAGTCCATCACGCGTTTATACATATCCGGTGTAATGACATTACCTTCCGCAATAACTTTTGCATCAACACTTTGTAGTACATCTTTTAGAAATTGGAAGTCATTTTGATAAAGTAATTGTCCTTGCGTATAACTAGTATAGCCATGTAACGTCGTGCCAATATAATCAAAGCCAAGTCGTGCGGCATTTTTAGCTTCTTCAACGGTCGCGATATCAGCCATGATTTCAACGTTCGGTGCATGTGTTCTAATATATGATACTAATTCGTCTAACGTTTCTTTTGGACGTTGCTGTAACGTTGCATCCAATGCAATGACTTCACATTGGCTTTCTATCAGTTCATCAACTTCTTTTGACGTTGCTGTAATGAAAACATCTGAGTGATTATAGTCACGTTTCACAATGCCAATAACTGGTAAATCTACCGTTTCTTTAATTGCTAAAATGTCTTCCTTAGTATTTGCGCGAATACCAACAGCACCACCTTCATACGCAGCTAATGCCATTTTCGACATAATAAAAGATGAATGCAATGGTTCATCTGGTAGTGCCTGACAAGATACTATTAATCCATGTGGTAACATTATTCCTCACTCCATAAGTCGTTTTTTTCACGTAAAGTCATTTACAATATATCATTAAGATAATTTTTATCAATGCTTTTTACTATCTTGAAAATATTTTTCATATATAATAGTAATCATTAAGATGAAGGGGTGACACAATGAAATTTGAGAATCGTGTTCAACGTTATCAACATTTATTTACAAAAACTGATAAACGCATCGTCAATTATATAAGACAAAATGGTTATAGCGATGCCTTTTCAACGATTAACTCCTTAACCCATGCGATTGGTACATCACCAGCAACGATGACACGCTTTAGTCATAAGCTGGATTATGAGAATTTCCAAGATTTAAAATTTAATATTCAACAAGAAATGACAGAGACAGTTATTGAAAATAGCCCAATTATTCAAAGAATTCATAAATATCATCAACAAATCATTCAACAAACTGGTGAATTTATTGATAACGACATTATCCAAACCTTTATCGACAAACTTCAATCAAGTCGACATATACTCTTTGCTGGACTAGGTAGCTCTGGTTTATCAGCGACTGAATTTTATTATCGTATGATTCGTATGGGGCTAAAAGGTAATGTTACTACCGATTCACATTTAATGAAAATATCGGCATCCCTACTATCTCATTCGGATATGTTTATTGCTATGTCAAATAGTGGTAATACTTCGGAATTAATTTCTGCAGCGGAAGTCGCCAAATCTCATGGTGCATATGTCGTTGCCATCACAAATTTCGAAGGTAGCAAACTTACAGATTGTGCAGATTTAGTACTTTTAACAACGGATCAATCGCGTAATACCGACCATCAATTTATCAACACACAAATTGCGACACTCTTTTTAATCGATATCGTGAGCTATCATTTATTAGAAAATACGAATCTGAGTCAAACTTATCAACATACTAAATCTATTATCCTAGACAACAAATAACTAGTAGTATATTCAAATCCACCTGCAACTGTAGACAATCATCGTGATTGTCCCAACGAGTTGCTAGGTGCTTTTTTAATTTCAATACCAAATATTTTTTTCATTTTCTAAAATTTTAATATCTCAGCTTCTTCAATTTAATATGTCTGTGGCACACTGTTGGTTGATATAGTTTAGATTGGTCCTAGATAGAGTGTGATGTGTGGAACTAACAACAGCTCTCATCTCTCGTAACGGTTTCAAATTCTATTTTAGAATGACTCCTTCTTTCAACTATCATTGCAAACAGCCATATAATGCTGCATCATTTTTACTCTTAGTCGTTTGTATTGGTGCATAAACATAGTCTTTTGGTAAATAGTGTGCAACTTTCGGCTCGATATATTTAATGAGATTATCTCCTTGTTCAGATATACCGCCCCCAATTAATATAAGCCCTGGATCATACATGACCTGTATTTGGGCAATCCCTTCTGCTACATCTTCTGCCCACTCATTCAATATTTGTTTTGCAATATCATCACCTTCTTCAGCTGCTTCAAACAATACTGGCACATGTGTGCTTCTCGTAAATCCTCCGGCAATCATGCGCTTTTTCAATGCACTCGTTGCAGCACGTTGCTCAAACGTTGTATTTTCAGTTGGACGATACAATAAATACCCAACTTCATTTGCCTTATGAAGCTCACCATTATCAATATGACCTTGATTATTCTTGTACGCACCCCCAATGCCTGTACCAAGCGTCATACAAAAGATCCGTTCTGCTTGATATTGATGTAATTTCAATTCGCCTAGTAATGCAGCGTTTACATCATTTTTTACTTTGACATAAGGAGACAGTGATTTTAATAATCGCTTAAAATTAGTACCTTTATAATTCGGAATGGTTGGCCCTGCGTATACAATTTCGCCTTTTTGTTCATCAACAACGCCTGCTGATGAAATACCTATGACAGGTTGGATCAACTGATATTGCTTCATATATCCTGTTACAATCTCATATACTTTGTCAGTAATAAGCTCACTTTTGTTGTCCGGCGTTGATATTTGTTGATAGTCAAACATATTCAATTGCTTATCAATAACTGCCGATTTAATTTGAGTGCCTCCAATATCGATTGCGATGTAATACACCTTACTCACTCCATTTCTATTGATTTTGAAAAACATTTTCATTAATTATACATAAATATGACTACAATTTTCAAAAAGATATTGTTACATTTTATGATAGCGTTTACAATTATAGCTGTAAACTATATTATCAAATGATTTTTGGAGGGACTTCATAATGAACAAAGATTTAAAAGGTTTATATGCAGCGTTACTCGTTCCTTTTGATGAAAATGGTCAAGTAAATGAACAAGGACTCAAACAAATTGCTCAAAATGCCATTGAAACTGAAGAATTAGACGGTCTTTATGTAAATGGTAGCTCAGGCGAAAACTTTTTATTAAATACAGAGCAGAAGAAGCAAGTTTTCAAAGTTGCCAAAGAGGCAGTTGGGGATAAAGTGAAATTGATTGCTCAAGTAGGTTCGTTAGATTTAAATGAAGCCATTGAACTTGGAAAATATGCCACAGAACTCGGTTATGATGCACTTTCTGCCGTAACACCATTCTACTATCCATTTACTTTTGAAGAAATTAGAGATTACTATTTCGATATTATCGAAGCAACTCAGAACAATATGATTATTTATGCAATACCAGATTTAACAGGTGTGAATATTTCTATTGAACAATTCAGCGAGCTATTTAATCATGAAAAAATTGTTGGTGTTAAATATACAGCGCCAAACTTCTTCCTACTCGAACGTATTAGAAAAGCATTCCCAGACAAATTAATCTTATCTGGCTTTGATGAAATGTTAGTTCAAGCTACGATTTCTGGCGTAGATGGTGCAATTGGTTCTACATATAACGTTAATGGTCGCCGCGCTAGAAAAATCTTCGACTTAGCAAGACAAGGTCAAATTCAAGAAGCTTACCAACTACAACATGATTCAAACGACATTATCGAAACAGTGTTATCAATGGGGATTTATCCAACATTGAAAGAAATATTACGTCATCGTGGCATTGATGCAGGATTACCGAAAAGACCTTTCAAACCTTTTAACGAAGCACATCGACAAACATTAGATCAACTCATTGCAAAATACGATTTATAGACATCAAAGAATCAATACATTGTAAAGGGGATGTTGCCCATGAAAGAAATTGGATTTGGCACACTAAACTGGGTTGCCGTTATCATTTATCTACTAGCTATGTTGTTCATTGGCGTTTATTTTACCAAGCGCGCGAGCCAAAGTACCAATAGTTTCTTTACCGCAAGTGGTCGCTTGCCATCTTGGGTAGTTGGCTTTTCAATTTATGCTACTACGTTAAGTGCGATTACATTTATGTCGACACCAGAGAAAGCATTTTTAACAGATTGGTCATATATCGCTGGTAACATTGCTATCGTCGCAATTATTCCATTACTCATTTATTTCTATGTCCCTTTCTTTAAAAAGTTAAAAGTAACATCAGCATATGAATATTTAGAAGCTAGATTTGGCCCTAGCATACGTGTTATTGGCTCATTATTATTTGTCGTTTACCATTTAGGGCGTGTTGCAATCGTTATCTACTTACCAACATTAGCAATCACATCTGTATCAGACATGAACCCTTATATCGTTGCATCACTCGTTGGTTTACTATGTATTTTATATACATTTTTAGGTGGATTCGAAGGTGTGGTTTGGAGTGATTTCATTCAAGGCGTCATTTTATTAGGCGGCGCTTTAGTTATCATTATTCTAGGTGTTATGAACATTAAAGGCGGTTTTGGCACTGTCTTTGCAGATGCGATTGAGCACAAAAAATTAATTAGTGCAGACAATTGGAAACTAAATACTGCGGCAGCTGCCATTCCAATTATTTTCCTAGGAAATATTTTCAACAACTTGTATCAATACACAGCGAGTCAAGACGTCGTGCAGCGTTATCAAGCTTCTGATAGTTTAAAAGAAACAAATAAATCGTTATGGACAAATGGTATCCTAGCTTTAATTTCAGCCCCCTTATTTTATGGTATGGGTACAATGCTGTATTCATTTTATACACATGAAGCTGTTTTACCAAAAGGCTTCAATACATCATCTGTAGTGCCATATTTCATTTTGACTGAGATGCCACCATTTGTAGCAGGATTACTTATTGCAGCCATTTTCGCCGCTGCACAGTCTACCATTTCATCTAGTTTAAATTCTATATCTGCTTGTATTTCAATCGACATTAAGCAACGCTTCTTCGGAAAAGGTAGCGAGCGACACGAAGTTAACTTTGCACGTTTCATTATCATCATTGCAGGTATTTTCGGTTTTGGAATGTCACTATACTTAATTGCTTCTAATTCAAATGACTTATGGGATTTATTCTTGTTTGTGACTGGATTATTCGGCGTTCCATTGGCTGGTGTATTTGCAGTTGGTATTTTCACTAAACGTACGAATACATTCGGTGTTATTTGTGGATTAATATTGGGTATCATCTTTGCTTATGTCTATAATGGTGTTGGCAAAGGTAACTCACCTTTCTATGTATCTACCATTTCATTTACAGTTGCTTTTGTCTTTGCTTATATACTTAGCTTCATTGTCCCTTCAAAACATAAAAAAGATATAACGGGATTAACAATTTTTGAAAAAGATAAACCATCAACATACATTTCAAAAACGGCTACGAAAAAGTAGATTGTTATGATAAAACCCCGTCACTAAGTTATGATGCGCTGTTGCGCCAACTTGGTGACGGGGTTTTGATGTTGTTATGAATTTAATTTAGGTACTTCGATTAAATTATAATACTAGGCCAATGATTGATCCTGAAATGATAGAAGCTAGAGTTGAACCAAGTAGCAACCTCATTGCAAAGGATGCAACTTTTTCTCCTTGTTTATCACTAATGCCTTTAATTGAACCTACGATGATACCAACCGTACCAAAATTAGCGAAGCTTACTAAGTAAACTGAAATGATACCTTGTGTTCGAGCTGATACATCACCCAGGACATTTTTAAAATCAAGCATTGCTACAAACTCATTTGTAATTAATTTAGTCGCCATTAAAGAGCCAGCTGGAACAGCTTCGCTCCATGGAATCCCCATTAAGAATGCGATTGGTGCAAACACATAGCCAATAAGCTGTTTAAAGTTCAAACCAACACTACCAAACATGATATTAATTGCTTCCATTAATGAAATAAATGCTAACAACATTACGGCTACTACAACAGCGATTTTAAACCCATCCATCGCACTATCACCAATCATTTGGAAAAAGGCAACTTTCTTAGGTTTTCCTGTTTTTCCATTCACTGATTTCGTTTCCGTTGATTTAGTTAAGTTATCAATTTCAACATCACTATCATCAGATTTATAGGGATTGATTACACTGGCGATGATAAGCGCACTAAAAATATTTAACATTACAGCTGTAACTACGAACTTGGGCTCAATCATCTGCATATATGAACCCAACATTGCCATACTAACAGCACTCATACCAGACGTCGCAATTGTATATAATTTCGCTCTAGATAATCTCGGAATAATATCTTTTATTGTTAAATATACTTCTGGTTGTCCAAACATTGCTGTTGAAATAGCAAAGTAACTTTCTAAGCGCCCCATTCTCGTTATTTTATTAATAGCGATACCTACATATTTGATAATAAATGGTAATACCTTAATATAATTAAAAATGCCTATTAATACAGAAATGAACACTAATGGCAGCAACACATTTAAAAAGAACGTAAAGCCATTTTTATTTTGTATATCTCCAAAAACAAAGTTTATACCTGCTTTACTAACATTTATTAACCCTTCAAAAAATGAGCCTAATGCAGTTAAGATTGTTAAACCAATCGTTGTGTTCATCATAAATAACACAATCAACACTTGAATAAATATCATTATTAACGTCTTTTTGAAGTCTATGTTTTTACGATCAAAACTGAATAAAAACGCAACAAATAGTGCAAATGCTATCCCTGTGATAGCGAATAAAATATTCATGTATCATCACCTACAATAATTTATTAACAGCGACAGCAATTTTAGCACCCAACGCCGCATTGTTTTCAACAAGTTTTATATTTGCTGCTAAACTTTTACCATTCGTTTTTTCTACAATTTTCCCTAACAAGAACGGTGTGGCGTCCTTACCTTTAATACCTTGATTTTCCGCTTCAACAACAGCTTCATTTATGATTGCCTCAATATATGCTTTTGATAAGGCATGCTCATATGGAATTGGATTAGCAACAACAATGCCACCTTCAAGATTTAACTGCTGTTTTGTTAAATGAATGTCAGCAAGTCGTTCTGGCGTTTCAACCGAACTTGTTAACTTAACACCGCTTTCGCGAGTGAAGAATGCTGGCAATTCATTCGTTTGATATCCAATAACTGGAACGCCTTTTGTTTCTAAATACTCCATCGTCTTAGGTAAGTCTAAAATTGATTTGGCACCTGCACAGATAACAGTGACATTTGTTTTAGACAGTTCTTCTAAGTCTGCTGAAATGTCCATCGTATGTTCTGCACCTTTATGGACGCCCCCAATACCTCCTGTAACAAAAAATTGAATACCAGCCATTGCAGCACATATCATCGTCGTCGCTACAGTAGTAGCACCAACACACTTCATCGCAACAACTTCTGCTAAATCCCTTCTAGATACTTTAGCAACGTCTTTACTAGTTGCCAGTATTTCTAAATCTTCGCTTTCTAAACCAATTTTAATTTTGCCATCTATAATGGCTATGGTTGCTGGAATGGCACCATTATTCCTGATAATTTGCTCTACTGTTGTTGCCATTTCAACATTTTGTGGGTACGGCATACCATGCGATATAATTGTTGATTCTAATGCTACAATCGGTTGATTGTTCTCCAGTGCTTGCTGAACTTCTCGAGAATACTCAATATACTTTTGTAAATTTGCCATTTTTATAATCCTCCATATCGTGATAAAGTTGCTGTTGATCTAGGTTTTGCCTAACTGTATATTTCGTTTCTATCGTTTTCTTTGCGTTAACCATACCAGCAATTAATATATCTTCAGTAGACATCCCATTTAACCAGCTATACACTACTGCAGCACAGAATGAATCGCCTGCACCTGTAACATCTTTCACACTATTTGATGGCATAACTGACTTAATGATTTCTTCCTCACCACTTCGATAAATGAGTTCTTTCACGCCATTTGTCACAATAACATTTTTAACACCTAAATCATTCCAGCGTTTAGCAGCTATTTTTAAATCATCAGTAGATTCTATTTTTAAATTTAAGTATGTTTCTGTTTCATCTTTATTCGTGATAATCCAATCAATAGCATGTAATGAATCAGGCATATTTTTCATTTTTGGAGAAGAAACCGTGGTGATAACTAATTTGATTTGATGTTTCGTGGTATAGGCACATAAGAAGTTTAATGCCTCTTTGCCTAAATTCAAATCGACAATAATGCACTTAGCCTTTTTCAATAAGTGTGAACGCTTAATTAAAAATTCAGGCGTAATGTAGTCAAACACTTCCATATCTGCTAAGCCATATGTCATGTCGCCTTCTTTACTAATTAAAGCTGTATATGAACCTGTACTCGCATTTTCAAATTGTTGAACATGATCCAAATTCATAAATGGTGTGGACAATCGTTTAATCATTTCCCATTCACTATCTTGTCCACTAGCAGATAAAAAAGCGACCGTTTCGCCAAGCCTACCTAAGTTCTCAGCAATATTTCTTGCTACGCCACCAATAGAGCGTGTTGACGTTACAGGATTTGATGTTTCTGCAACTAAATTTTTATGCACATAAAACTTACGATCTACATTCGCTGCGCCAATACAAACAATAGGATAATCTTCATTTAAAACATATGCCTTTCCCATAACATATTCCTTTTGTATTAATCCTGAAATAATGTTTGCTACGCTGGGTCTAGATAATCCAATTGCCTCAGCAAGTTCACGTTGTGAAATAAACGGATTATCTTTAATTCTTTTTAAAATTTCTTTCTCAGAATCGCTCATAACATCCCTCCTCATATTGACTTAAAATACTTGAATCAGTGAATTCACAAAAATATCGTAGCATGCTGTTATTTCTGTTGTAAACGCTTACATTTACCGTTATATCAATGATATTTGTTTATAAAATACGCATAATTTCGTAAAAAGTAAGTTCATTCCATCGTGTAAAAGGTACTTGAGAAAATGATAAATGTTTATACAGTATGATATTTGTCGACAATAAATTATGACATTTTTATGTCTTATATTTTTCTATAAAAAAACGTGACTCATTATCGACTGTTACATCGACTGAATCACGTTACTATGTTTTATTTGTTTTTACTATTCAATATGATGATGCTATGCGTCTACTGCACCTCGATTAATCATGTCTTGCTTAGTAACAATTGGATATTTTTTAAATACAATTGAACCAAGATAACCTGCAAGCGCACCTACAATCGCCATTACTACACCATAAATCACAATTGTCGTCGGATGATTAAATCCAAACATAACTAAAAATCCTGCAATCGGTGTAGCTGTACCTGTCGCATCGTTAATTAAACCTGACATAGCAATAATTAAACCAGCAATCGCACCACCAAAGAAATTTGTAATATAGATTGGAATTGGATTGGCTGATACAATATCTGCTTGTGATAAAGGTTCAATACTTACTGCAATCGTAGACTTACGATCACCTAATTTTAAGCGATGGAATAGCGTCCCATTCATAAATGCCGAACTAAATGCTGCCATGGCACCAATAGCCATAGGTACACCCGTTAAACCTAATAATGCTGTCAATGCCATTGAACTCAATGGCGCTGTACCGACAACCGTGATAATACCACCTAAAATGATACCCATGATAATTGGATTCGTATTCGTACTACTTTGGATAATATCACCTATTCGAATCAATGTACTATTCACTACTGGCGTTAATAATACTGCAATAAGACGAGCTAATGGCGCTAAGATGACAATCGATCCAATTAAGTCGACACCATCCGGCACATATTTCTCTGTATATTTCATCACATATCCAATCATATAACCCGCAAAGAAACCTGGTAATAAATCCATACCACCGCACGCGGCTGCTATAACTAATGCATATACTGGTGACACACCGATAGCTAATGCTGTTAATCCAGCGGCAGCGACACCACCTAGACCTCCCGCAGCGTCTCCTAGCTCTTCTAAAAATTTAATACCGAATACTTCGCCACCAACATATTTATTAAATGCTTCTACTAAAAATGTTGCGATTGCTGCATTAGCTAATGCTCCCATGGCACGCATACCATTAGGTGCTTTATATGTAAATAATGTAAAAATCACTAAGACCAAAAATAAAAATAAAGTACCTATCAATAAATCCATAACCATTGACCCCCATTACGATAATTTTATATTCAATCCCCATATTTAAATATTGAATACTTAGAGGCCATTTTACTACAAAAAATATTATATTTCACGGAATATTTCTAATTTTCGATAATAATTATTATTAATTGAATGTGAAAGTTTATTCAAATAATACATAAACATAAAAATACCGGCACATGATGTACCGGCTTAATAAAACTATTCTACTGTTTCATTTTCAAGATTAAGGACGCCATCTTTCATATGATATGAACGATCACAATATGCTTTAAGTCGTTCATCATGTGTAACAATAATACATGCTTTCTTTCTTTGTTTGGCTTGATCACGTAGAATTTTAATGACTTCAATCGCATTTTCAGTATCTAACGCCGCGGTAGGTTCATCCGCTAAAATAATCGACGGATTCGTATATAACGCTTTAGCTATCGCCACACGTTGTTTCTGACCACCTGAAATTTCTGAAGGTAACTTATTAAGCAATGAAGTTAGCCCTAATTGTGACATAAGTTGCTGATAGTCTTCATTAGACATAACATTCTTATTTTTCTTTTTCAATAATGTAAATTGTTGCTTTACCGTTAAAAATGGCACAAGGTTTGTAGCTTGTAAAATAAAACCTATTTCAGACATTCTAACTTTTGCCAATGCTTTTTGCTTCATTGTCGTAATATCTTGGTTATTGATTAAAATGTGCCCAGATGTCGGCGTTTGTAAAGCACCTGCCATAGTTAGAAATGTACTTTTACCAGAGCCAGAAGGTCCAACCAATGCTATAATATCACCTTTATTTATCTCAAAATTTGTATCTTTAACCGCTTCAATGTTACGATTCCCATCTTTAAATGACTTTGTTACATTTTCAAATTTCAACATTTGCTACACCTCCTACCCAATCGCCTTTAACGGATCTATTTTTCTAATTGTTAAAATGGAGAATAAACTTCCTAATACAGAGACAATCATTAACACAATTGCAAATACGAGTAATGTTAGTACATCGAATTTGATAGGTACTGCATCAGGTAAAAATGCACCTGTAACGCCTGTTAACAGTAAGCCAAATGCCGTACCAAATAATGCTAATATGAGCGTCTGCGAAATAACTACGTTCGCTAAATAGCCATTCGTAAATCCTTGAGCCTTTAATATGCCAAATAAACTTGTTTTTTGTAATGTCATGACATATAAGAAAATGCCTATAACTGTAGCTGAAATGACAAATAAGAATGAAATCATAAAGTTTAATGTTAAGTTCTGTGGTTTATAACCTGGTAAATTTTCAATAAAGTCATTAATACTTACCGCTTCAAGCTCTTGGTTTAATTTTTTGTCTTTCCAATTTGTATCACGTACAACAACTGCATTAATTTTATCTCCAGTCAATCTAGGATTGATCTTGGCAATGGTAGCGTCATTCGTGAAAATGACTGGTGACGCATTATATTTTGCACTTTCTGTAAAACCTACGATATGCAATTTTTCATCTGATTGAGATAGTGATAATGTGTCGCCAATTTTAAATCCTTTATTTTTAAGTGTTTCATCAGCTAACACTTCATTATCTTTAGTCGCTTTATGCCCTTCTATTAAACTCGGAACTAAAAATGATGACTTTTCAACACCGAACACTAAAACATTGTCTTTTTGATGGCCATTAGACACAATTTCCCCTGTTTGCTTCAAAGTAGCTTGCTTCTTGTATTTATTTTCAATATCTTTCTTGTTAAAAACAGATTGTTGCACAGTTTGATTGGCATCTTTATTTAGAACAATGGCCTCTGCTTGCCACTTATCAATACCTTCTTTATTCATATTGATAAGACCATTCGCCAATCCAGATAATAAAAATAGCAAGTAACTAATCATCGTTAACACACCAATAATTAGTCCAAACTTCAATTTGTTGCGCCGTATTTCATTCCAAGCTAAAAACATGCATTTCTCTCCCTACTACTATGATTTAAACATTGTTTATATTCTTAGATGCACGTACGTCGTGTTGCGCTCTGTAATGTTATACATACACTTATCCTTCATTATACCCGAACTTTTTATATTAAAAGCAAATTTATGGAAAATGCAATTAATTGTCTATTATTTTTGTACGGTACATTTAAAATTTAAGGATCAATTTAAAAACGCCTACATATACCTTTAAGTACATGTAGACGTCCAATTCATATATTATTTAACTTCGCCTGTTTTAGGATCGAATTGCTTAATAGCATTTTTACGTAATTTATCTTTTGCTTTGTCACTTGCTTTATAGTTATTGTTGTAAATTGTAGCTTCCCAACTACCATACATTGGGTTAGGGAAAATGATATATTTCTTACCGAAATCGTCTTTATGTTTTTCAATTAATGCTTCACGAGATTCAGCTGTAGCTTCTTTTGGATCTGTAAAGTCTAATAAATTATCTCCAAATAGCATGACAAGTTTATGATCCTTTTGAACCATTTGTCTGCGTGATTCTTTACTCTTATCATCTTTACCTTTTAGTAAAATATGACTCTTCTTAGCTTGAGGGATACCTTGTTGTTTTAAGTTCTTTTGTGTTGCCTTTAAATCTTTTTCTTTATCTCTATCAGAAATATAGTAGATATCGACATCTTTTTTGTCAGCATATTTCAAGAATTCTTTTGCGCCATAGACAGGTTTAGCTTTAGCAGCTTGTACCCATTCATGCCAACCTTCTGGGAAAGGTTTATTATGTATTGATGCATAGCCTTGATATGGAGAATTATCTAAAACTGTTTCATCTAAATCCAAAGCAATAGCTAACTTATGTTTACCTTTATTCTTTTTAATCTCTTTATCTAGTTGAACTTTCGCACTGTTATAACCTTGTAAATATAATGCTTTTGCTTCAGCTGAATTTTGATACCAAGCCACTGCCATAATATTTTGATTACCAAGATTCACCTTTTGTGATGCTGGTATAGAAGCTTGTTGCGTTTGTTGAACTTCAGCAGAACTTTTGGCAAACGCTGTAGAATTTGTCGTTTGTGGTGCTGAAACTGTAACCGCTACCGATAATGATGCTATTGCAATATACTTTGAAATTTTATTCATCTTATCACCTCATGATTAATATTTAAAATACAGTTAAAATTATAAATGCATTTATTTAATATTGCTATACTATGAAAAGATATTTAATATTATTTCTTGAAAAGCTAACAAATATGTGAACATTTCATATAAGCATGATTTAATGGGAGACCTATCACATGAGAGAGATTTGTGATTTATCACGTAATAAACTTAAATTCATTTGAGTGACTAGGCCTTCCTATCAGACATATTCACTCATCCACGTATCATTATGTGTACAGTGTGCTATCTCTTATTTACCTATTGGAACAACTATAAACTCATCCATAGTTTACCTTTTATAAATAGCAGTCCTCACTCATACAATTTCTCATAAAAATCACAACGCTCCAACGTATTTCCAACTTATTTTCACTTATTTTAATTCATAAAAACGACACTTTAATTGTCATTATCCAATAATAGCAAGACGTTATTATTGCAATCTTTTTTATAAAATAATAGAATCATAGTATTGTCATTTAAAGATAAAGTAAGAACGTTTTTATTTTTCAGATTTTTTAAATTATTATGAATATCTAGTTTTAGGAAGGAAATTACATTGAAAAAACAAGTTATTATTTCGGGCCTCATGTTATTTTCACTATTTTTTGGAGCCGGAAATTTAATATTCCCGCCCATGCTTGGCCATACAGCGGGTCAAAATATGTGGATTGGTATGCTAGGCTTTGCTCTTACAGGCATATTACTCCCCTTTATTACTGTTATTGTTGTTGCATTTTATGATGAAGGTGTTGAAAGTGTAGGCAATCGTATACATCCATGGTTCGGGTTTATTTTTGCTGTCGTGATTTACATGTCTATCGGAGCATTTTACGGTATTCCACGTGCTGCAAATGTCGCGTACGAAATTGGTACAAGACACATTTTACCTGTGCACAACCAATGGACTTTAATTATATTCGCAGCAATCTTTTTTGCCATCGTTTACTGGATTAGTTTAAATCCATCGAAAATCGTTGATAATTTAGGTAAATTATTAACACCGTTATTACTATTAATGGTCTCTCTATTAAGTATTGCTGTCATTTTCAACCCTGAATCTGCACTAAGTGCACCTAAGGATAAATATATAACACATCCTTTCATTTCAGGAAGTTTGGAAGGCTATTTTACAATGGATCTTGTTGCTGCGTTAGCTTTTTCCGTTGTCATTGTCAATGGCTATAAGTTTAAAGGCCTCACAGATCGCATGAAAATTTTAAAATATGTCTGCTTTTCAGGTCTTATTGCAGCCATATTACTTGGAATGATTTACTTTGCACTTGCATACGTTGGGGCATCAACAGCTCCAGGAAACTTTAAAGATGGTACAGATATATTGACGTACAACTCATTACGAGTATTTGGTTCGTTCGGTAACCTCGTATTTGGAATGACGGTTATCCTTGCATGCCTAACAACATGTATAGGACTCGTCAATGCTTGCGCCACATTTACTAAGAAACACGTACCTAAGTTTTCTTATAAAATATTCGCACTTATTTTCTCTATCATAGGGTTCTTATTTACAACACTTGGTTTAGAAATGATTTTAAAAATTGCTGTCCCATTATTGACATTAATATATCCCGTGTCTATTGCACTTGTACTGATATCATTTGCTAACATGTTTAGCACATTCAGATTCAGTTGGGCCTATCGACTCGCAACTGTTATTACATTGATTATTTCAATTTTACAAATACTAAATAGTTTTAACTTATTACACGGTGTTATTTTGAAATCGTTTATGATGTTACCTTTAGCAGATATCGATTTAGCTTGGCTTGTACCATTCATGCTCTTTGCTATTATCGGTTTCATAATCGATGTATTTATACGCCGTCCGAAACAAGCTACAACTTAATAGACGCATAATCTCCTAGTAATGATCGTCGCATCATTACTAGGTTTTTTTGTATGAAAATCTGTATTTATTCATTGATACTAACTGACGATTAATTATTTTAAAATAAATGATTTGTTAAAAAATCCTAGCTGTTATTCAAAAATATTAGTTTTTAAAATTAATTTTGTGAAATTATTCACAAATAAGACGATTCATAGTATACTCTGATTAACAAATGAAAAGTGAGGATGTCATTGTGAAGGAGAAACATATTAAATGGGATAAAATATTTTATGGGGACGACTGGGTAAATAACGTAGTCGAAACAATAAGAACAAAAGATATATTACAAAGCGTTTATTTAAAACGTTATTTATTACGCGCGATGATGGCAGGATTTATTATCGGGATTATTACGGTCTTCGTATTATCAGTTAAAGCAACACACGAACCAGATTTACCGCCAGGCATTGTGAATATGGCCAGTGCCATTACATTCAGCTTTGCGTTAGTACTCATTTTATTTACAAACTCCGAACTACTAACCAGTAACTTCATGTACTTTACTGTAGGCCTGTATTATAAAGTAATTAAACCGACTAGAGTATTGAAAATATTTTTATTGTGCTTTGCAGGAAATATTTTAGGTGCTGCCATTTTATTTAGTTTCATGCGTTTTTCAAATGTAATGACGCCAGATATGTTAAATCAGTTATCAGCAGTTATTGAGCACAAAACGTTGTCTACTGGTTTTGTAAGTATATTAATGAAAGCGATATTCGCCAATTTCTTTATCAATATTTCATTAGTTATTGCCATGCAAATTGACGATGTACTCGCAAAAATGTTTGTCATGATGTTCGGTGTTACCATATTCGCCTTTATGGGTTATGAACACGTCGTTTACAACAGTTGCTTATTTATGGGTGGTTTAATTTATCAAGTTGATACATTGCACTTCATACCAGCTATTTCGAATATCGCTGCGGCTTTTATCGGTAACTATATTGGAGGAGGACTCATTATAGGTTTATTCTATGCTTACTTGAATGATCATCATCAATTTTATAAAAATAATTAACTCTATTTGAACAATGCGTTAGTCGATGCCTTTAATATTTAGAAGTGCATTGTCTAACGTATTTTTTTAAAGTTCGTCAATGGTTTTTGTCCGATGCTATGAGCATTATCAAATACAAAATGCTCTCTTAAAAGCAGTTATTGACTGAAAATCTACTTCTAAGAGAGCACTTTATTTAATCGGTTAATTTATTAAAAACTAACAGAAATATAATTACTTAAGAAATCTTGAAATTTCAATATACGATGTTTATGATAAGTCGCTTATTTCATCTTTAGGCTTGTTATTAGTAAGTAGTTTAATACCACTGACTAACCATAAAGCAAATGTAATTATGTTACCACTTATTACAGCTCCAATAATCAACAATATACCACTCATTTTTTTGTTTTTAGATGCTTTAAACATACCGATTGCACCTAAAATAATTGAAATGATTCCAAATATGAATAGGAATAAGAATAATACAGTGAAAATTGCTGCTGCTGTTTCTGCATCAACTGGGTCAACCTCACCATTAACTGTTGTTGACACATCTGTAGTCATTACACCTGATGCTGCTAAAACCATCAATAGTAAACTAAATACCGTTGCTAAACCCTGAATAACAATTCCTATTATTGTCATTATTTTGATCGATTTTTCCATTGACTTACTCCTTTATTATTATTTACAAACTTACGTTTGTGTTCTTATATATAAATGTTTAAATTTATATCGTGTTTATTTTAAAAATTATTGTCGCTAAAGCTCATTTACTTTTTGAAACAGGTTAAAAGTTTTAAAGAAAGCCTATGTTAATCTTTTTCCACTTCTACATTTTCATCTTCATAATCTGCTTTATGGTCTTTCATATACTTAATTGGGTCTATTTCTCTATTAATCTCTGCCTTACCATCTTTTATTTCATATGCGAAATAATACATTTTTTCACGATCTTTATATAATTGAATACCAATAACAATGACTTTACCATCTTTATAAACATGTGTATTACTGTCTTCTTGTTTAATGTCTGTTTTAATAGTGTTTTGTACTTTCGAGGCAATTTTATTCATTTGATTCTGTTCTTTGTACACTTTATCAATATCTTTTTGATACTTTTCACCTTTATTAGAACAACCTGCCAATATAATTGCTAACATTAAAAATACTACCAATATTCTTTTCATCATTTTTCTCCTTAGATGGCTGTCATTTTCCACACACTACAATACTGATAATATGCTTTATCATTGTGATGTTTGAACAATGTTTTGCCAATTGTTATCAACTTAAAATTCGTTTAAATGTTTGACGCAAGATTTTGATTAATTATGATATTAAAGTCTTCTTAATATAAACATCTATTTCAGTGTTAATTTACAACTATCTACTGAAAATTATGTCATCATAATAAATTATGCAATAACTATTTGATACCTTTATATTGCTATGTATCTCTAAAAATTGCCTCCTATATATTTATTTAATTCCCAAATATTTAACTATTTATAATTATAGTAAAAAACATTTTAATAGTATATACTTTTCTCATATTTTTTTGATATAAGTTTTAAAAAATAAGTCGATGTGCATCAACTTTATAAAATACACTACAATAACCTTTTCAATTAATGGCAATTTTAAATTTATATCGTGATTTATTAATTAGTTAAACTCATTTATACATATGATGTATGGATACCGAGAAGCTAATAGACTTTTTAAGTTGCAAATAATCTTATCGTTTACCTTCTTCTTTGAGTCAAATGTAAAACTAGGGTGATTTTGCACAGCCTTCTATAACATATATGCTACTCTTGGTCTTTAACATACTTCTCTACTTCTCGAATTTCTTCCATTTCATATTCCGTTTCTGGTAAAACACCAAACTTTTTATACATATAGTAGTTTTCCTTTCCTGATGGACCAAAACCTAATTTAATCCAATCTATATAATCAAACGATACTTTCAAATTACCCTCTCTTGTAAAATCAAATTCACATGATGTCCATGGTTCTAAATCTTCTTCTTTAAATGCGTTTCTTAACTTCTTAAACAATCTATATAAATCCGTCCACAAATCATAAAATACTTTTTCAGAGACATTATACTCTCTAGGGATATATGTGTAATAATTCAATTCATCACTACCTGGTTTAGTATAATTAAAAACGACTTCTCCACCTTCATCATCTACATAAGCAATTGTATATACTTTTTCCCACTCTACTGGTATCATCCCACTAATCTCATTCGCAATCTCGTTGTACATTTGACTTAATTTTTCTTCGAAAGTCATGTTATCGCCCCTATAGTTCAGCTTCATCTTGCTCTTTAATATATTGCTCGATTTCTTTAACTTCTTCCATTTCGTATTCCATTTCTGGTAAAACACCAAACTTTTTATACATATAATAGTTTTCACGGCCTAATTGATCAAACTCTGTATTTATCCAATCAATATAATCAAATGAAACTTTTAATTTACCTTCGCTTGTAAAATCAAATTCACATGATGTCCATGGTTCAAGACCTTCTTTTTTAAATAAATCCCTCAAATTCATAAACAAGTAATAAAGATTCATCCATAAATCATCAAATATTTCTTCTGAAATATTATAATCTCTAGATATATCCGTGTAATAATTCAATTCATCGCTACCTGGTTTAGTATAATTAAAAATGACCTCTCCACCTTGATCAGTTACATAGGCAATTGTATATATATTTTCCCATTCTACTGGTATCATTCCACTGATTTCATCTGCAATTTCATTGTACATTTGACTTAGCTTTTCTTCGAAAGTCATGTTATCGCCCCTATAGTTCAGCTTCATCTTGCTCTTTAATATATTGCTCGATTTCTTTAACTTTATTAATTTCATATTCCGTTTCTGGTATAACACCAAACTTTTTATACATATAGTAGTTTTCCTTTCCTGATGGACCAAATTCTGAATTCATCCAATCAACATAATCAAATACAACATTCAATTTACCATCTCTTGTAAAGTCAAATTCACATGATGTCCATGGTTCTAAATCTTCTTCTTTAAATGCGTTTCTTAACTTCTTAAACAATCTATATAAATCCGTCCACAAATCATAAAATACTTTTTCAGAGACATTATACTCTCTAGGGATATATGTGTAATAATTCAAGTCCTCGCTACCTGGTTTAGTATAATTAAAAACGACCTCTCCACCTTGATCATCTACATAAGCAATTGTATATACTTTTTCCCACTCTACCGGTATCATACTGCTAATCTTATTCGCAATCTCGTTGTACATTTGACTTAGTTTTTCTTCGAAAGTCATATTATCTCCCCTATAGTTCAGCTTCATCTTGCTCTTTAATAAATTGCTCGATTTCTTTAACTTTATTAATTTCATATTCCGTTTCTGGTATAACACCAAACTTTTTATACATATAGTAGTTTTCCTTTCCTGATGGACCAAAACCTAATTTAATCCAATCTATATAATCAAACGATACTTTCAAATTACCCTCTCTTGTAAAATCAAATTCACATGATGTCCATGGTTCAAGACCTTCTTTTTTAAATAAATCCCTCAAATTCATAAACAAGTAATAAAGATTCATCCATAAATCATCAAATATTTCTTCTGAAATATTATAATCTCTAGATATATCCGTGTAATAATTCAAATCTTCACTTTCAGGTTTTGTATAATTAAAAATGACCTCTCCACCTTGATCATCTACATAAGCAATTGTATATACTTTTTCCCACTCTACCGGTATCATACTGCTAATCTTATTCGCAATCTCGTTGTACATTTGACTTAGTTTTTCTTCGAAAGTCATATTATCTCCCCTATAGTTCAGCTTCATCTTGCTCTTTAACATAATCTTTTATTTTTTTAACCCAATTTATGGCATATTCTTTTTCAGGCCAAATTCCAAATTTTTTATACATATAATAATGTTCTCTTCCCATTGGTCCAAATTCTGAATTCACCCAATCAATATAATCAAAAGATACATTCAATTTGCCATCTCTTGTAAAGTCAAATTCACATGATGTCCATGGTTCGAGTCCTTCTTCTATAAACAATTCTCTTAAATTATCAAATTGCTTATATAATTCATATACTGAGTCCATAAATTCTGATCTTGGTATATTATATTTATTTAACACGCTCGTATAGTAAAATAATTCATCACTGCTTGGTTCAGTATAATTGTAAAACACTTCTCCACTTCTTTCATTTACATAAGCCATTGCATATACCGTTTCCCATTCTACCGGTATCATACTGCTAATTTTATTCGCAATCTCATTGTACATTTCATTTAGTTTTTCTTCGAAAGCCATGTTATCTCCCCTATATTTCAGCTTCATCTTGCTCTTTAATATATTGTTCGATTTCTTTAATTTCTTTCATTTCATATTCCATTTCTGGTATAACCCCAAATTTTTTGTACATATAATAATTTTCACGGCCTAATTGATCAAACTCCGTATTAACCCAATCAATATAATCAAAAGATACATTCAATGTACCTTCTCTTGTAAAATCAAATTCGCATGATGTCCATGGTTCTAGTCCTTCTTCTTTAAATAAATTTCTTAATTCCTCAAACAAATCATATAAATCCATCCATAAATCATCAAATACTTGCACAGAAATGTTATACTCCTTAGGTATATCGGTGTAATAATTCAATTCATCGCTGTTTGGTTTAGTATAATTAAAGAATACTTCACCTCCTCCATCATCTATATAAGCCATTGTATATACCTTTTCCCATTCTACTGGTATCATGCTACTAATTTTATTCGAAATCTCGTTGTACATTTCATTTAGTTTTTCTTCGAAAGTCATGTCATCTCCCCTATATTTCAGCTTCTTCTTGCTCTTTAATATATTGTTCGATTTCTTTAATTTTTTCCATTTCATATTCCATTTCTGGTATAACCTCGAATTTTTTGTACATATAATAATTTTCAAGACTCAATTGATCAAATTCTGTATTTAACCAATCTATATAATCAAAAGATACTTTCAATTTACCATCTCTTGTAAAATCAAATTCACATGATGTCCATGGTTCATGTCCTTCTTTTTTAAAAGTTTCTCTTAACTCATCAAACATTCGATAAACTTTCATCCATAAATCCATAAAAATATCATTTGAGACATTGCAATCTTTAGGAATATCTGAATAATAATTCAATTCTTCACTTCCAGGTTTAGTATAATTAAAAATGACCTCTCCACCTTGATTATCTACATAAGCAATTGTATATACCTTTTCCCACTCAACCGGTATCATTCCACTAATCTCATTTGCAATTTTATTGTACATTTCACTTTGTTTTTCTTCGAAAGTCATGTTATCGCCTCTATTGTTCAGCTTCATCTTGCTCTTTAATATATTGCTCGATTTCTTTAATTTCTTCCATTTCATATTCCATTTCTGGTATAACCCCAAATTTTTTGTACATATAATAATTTTCACGACCCAATTGATCAAATTCTGTATTTAACCAATCTATATAATCAAAAGATACTTTCAATTTACCTTCTTTTGTAAAATCAAACTCACATGATGTCCATGGTTCATGTCCTTCTTCTATAAACAATTCTCTTAGTTTTTCAAATTGATCATGCAACTCATATACTGAATTCATAAATCCTGATCTCGAAATATTATACTTTTTTATCACGCTTGTATAGTAAAATAATTCATCACTTCTTGGTTCAGTATAATTGAAAAACACTTCTCCAGATTCTTCATCGATATATGCCATTGCATATACCTTTGCCCACTCTACCGGTATCATGCTGCTAATCTTATTCGCAATCTCGTTGTACATTTCATTTAGTTTTTCTTCGAAAGTCATGTTATCTCCCCTATATTTTCATTACCGTTAAATAAAAAGCATTAAACAACACCTCTACGTGGCTTAATGCTTCTTCAAAATAATATTACTCATTTTAAACCTAAATAAACTAATGAAACTAAAATAACTGAAACTATTGTTACAATAATAGAAATTCTCAATGATTTTTCACATTACAATTTATTCAACTTCTTATCATTATACTAATCTTGATAAAATCATATTCAGAATAAATAACCAACAACTGAATAATATTGGCCTTATTACAACAAAAGCAAACGCTCCTTTTCTAACTCTAATAATTAAATCCCAAACAGCAAATATAATAATGATAAATAAGCTGAGTATGAAAAATGAGATACTTAAGTCACGTGTTTCCGCAGTAATTTGAGGCGTTGACTTTAATGTCATTAATACCGTTAGTACTATAGCTACTATCAAAGAAATAATCCCTTTATACTTAGCTATTTCAATGTTTATACGTAAGCTTTCAACTGAATTATATTCAGATTTATTAACTATTCCACTTGAACTATCTGTAATGTTCTTATATTTTAATAATAATGGTCTGTTCCAAAGATTTCTAAAAGCCATCCATGCATAAAACAAACTCCCCATATACAAAATCACATTGAAATTTGTTAACTGATCATAGCTGTCACCTATAAAAATATAAGTGATACCAATTACTACAAACACAATGGCATAGATGATTATAGGCAATACTACTATTTTTTCAGAATACATCACAGCAGTTAAATATATAATATAATACAGTCCGGCTACGACAATTAATAATAAGAACTCCATATTCGCACCTCAATATTCCATAACTTTTACTTTAATATCAATCCACTTAAATCCATTCACATCATTGAGTATAAAATAATATGGCGATATACGTTGAAGTTGATTTTCTTATTTAAGTATACTTTAACAGTAATTTATAAATTCATTTAGTCATCATCTTCAGTGTTTAATTCAAAAATATAGAATCTACTGTATTGCATAATAAATTGAAATGCCACAAATTGTGCTCCGGCGATAACCATCATGCTCACAATAATTATAAACTTGGATTCTACGACATTAGGAATCAATATATATTCGATAATTTTTTCAATATATATAAATGAGCTCAACGCAGTTAATAATAAACCGAAATGTGTTTTAGTTTTACCCCCCCAGCGTTTTGTTACTTTAGGTAATTTTAACAACGTAAACATTCCGCCAATTACTAATAATAAATAGCTAATTATGATTGAAATCGTACCCATTAACCAATAATTGAATAAATCGTAATGGTTTTGTACAGCTGCAAAATAATAAAGGTTACACAGTGCAAATACTACAGTGATAGTAGTTAACACATTTATAATAACTAAAAATCGAGCATATATTTTTTTATATTTCTGTGTACTTTCTTTTTCGAAGTCTATAAATCTAATCCATTGAAGTAAACTAATTACAATAATTATTAATTCTATAATTGTCGTTATCTTTAAATAGTTTGGAAACCTTTCATAATCTAAACCAAAAAAGAAAGTTAGACATGAAAAAAGTATCAAAAACAATGATATTAAACTTAAGGCTTGTGCACCTGGCTTTCGAAGAGTATCAATATTTTCTTTAGTAGTCATATCTATCTCCTATACATTATCTTTTAAATAGCATATTACGTATTTAAAGCTATATATACTTAGATTCTTTTCGATTAAAAGTTTAAAAACCTAAAATTATCTTTATATTATTATTTGATGAGCATCAACTTTACGGTCTCTATTGCTTTTTACTTAACCGCCAAAAAAGACTAAACAAAGCTTTATTGTTTAGTCTCAAATTAAGATTGTCTATTCTTCTTCTTGCTCTTTAATATATTGCTCGATTTGTTTAACCTCCTCCATTTCATATTCCATTTCTGGTATAACCCCAAATTTTTTGTACATATAATAATTTTGACGGCCCAATTGATCAAACTCTGTATTTATCCAATCAATATAATCAAATGAAACTTTTAATTTATCTTCATTTGTAAAATCAAATTCGCATGATGTCCATGGTTCATGTCCTTCTTTTTTAAATATATTTCTTAACTTTTGAAATTGTTTATACAACTCATACGCTGAATCCATAAATTCTGATTCCGATATATCATATTTATTTAATACACTAGTATAATAGTATAATTCATTACTTCCAGGTTCTGTGTAATAGTAGAACACTTCGCCTCCTTCATCATCTATATATGCCATTGCATATACCTTTTCCCATTCTACCGGTATCATACTGCTAATCTTATTCGCAATCTCGTTATACATTTGACTTAGTTTTTCTTCGAAAGTCATGTTAATCCTCCTATTTATTAATTATATTTTTTAAAAACTGCTCACCATTAATATTATATCTAACTGAAAATTCGGTTGGCCTTTGACTATTACCTTTATATTTAACTTCAACTTTAACATTTTCTATTGACTTCCCAGACTTGATTGCTTTTTCCCATAGTTTTTCCAACTTATACCATTGTCCATTTTCCTTAAATGAACGGTTGATAAATTTACTTTGTGCCACAAGGTTATCTATGTCTTTTGACCCACCAAACATTCTAGCGATTAAATGACCTCCATCATCGTCTGGTAATCTATCCTCTCCCCCCACAGTTCTTTGTGCATGGTTATTACGACCGCCATCTTTTAGAGAAAGATTGTCTACATAAACTTCTTTTATGCGCCCTTTATGATCGGTCCGATATATGTGACCAGTTGGTGTTGTATATTCTATATTTGCTTTTAGTTTCTTAGGTCTAAGTCTTGCATAGTGTTCTCCGAATTCAACCTTGGTGTAGTTTGGTGATTCAACATATTTTGATGAATTTATTTCATGGCTACTTACACTATGTTTACCTTCACTTCTCACCATACTATCTTTCGGACCATGTGTCATGTGATTTTGTGGTGTAACAGCACGTTTCATGTTTTGACCCATGTTTCTCAAAGTAGTTGTTTCAGCAAATTTTATACCACCCATTCCCGCTGGTGCAAGTTGTTGTTTAAATGGATGTGCTATTTCTTTATCAAGTCCATTATTCACTATTCGTTTGACATTTTGCGCTTGTTGTCCAATCCAATTTCTACTTTGTTGAACAGTATGAGTTGCTTGACCACGCATGTTACTCAGCATTTGTCCAACATGAGTATTTTGAGCAAAGTTACGAGATTGATTCAACACACTGTTTTTCATCATTCCCATTTTAGGTGAAATACGACTAACCGCTTGTTGCATTGTCTTTTGCAATCCTGTTTTAACTGCAAATTTTTCTCCGCCTTTGAAGCCTAATTTCATTAAACTTTTCCCAGCACCTTTGAGGAAGCCCATACCTGGCAATGGAATAAGCGAAAGTCCTTCCATGATTCGTTCTTCTTTAGATAGCTTTTTTCCAGTTACAATATTTTTTCCTGTGGCTGCATTTGCTGCTGAATAGGCGGAATAAGCACCAATAGCTACTGCTCCAGCAACAGGATTAATACAAGATAAAACTACCATACCAGCTAGTGCTGCAATCTCTATAGCTTCTTCTTTTTTCTTTTGCTCCTCTAGCTCTTCCGCTTCAGCTACTGTCATGTAATCACAAGAAGCGCCCTGAGTCATCATTTTTTCAAAATCACTCTTAGATAATTTCTTATCTTCTTTTTTCATTTCTTTGTAATGCTGATCAATTACTTTTACAAATTCTTGATCCGATTTTAATATTTCATCGATGCTATAAACATCGCTGTCACTTTTCTTGGCATCTCCCTTTGCAATTTTCCCAGAAGCCCCATAGGTATCTCTACCATGACCACCGCCATTTTTAATTAATATATTTTCCAATTTAACATTCGTTATACCTTTGAATGCTTTATCTATATCTTCTATAAATGGCGTGTCAATAATTTCTTTCATTTTCGAATCTAATTGAGATGCATAATCATATAACTCATTTTGATAATAGCCCATTAATTTAGATCCTTGTGGACCTACTACACTACTTGTTAATGATATTGCGCCATCTTCGTCTAAAGAACTGACATCGCTTACCGCATCATCCATTGTTGTATCTACATCTAAGAAGTCTTGCCCCTCTATTGCATCTATTACACTTTGGATAGATGACTTTTCATTGTCATAATCAGCTGTTAAATATTCAATATCTTTTGTCATGTCATGCACCTATCCCTCAATATTATAGTAAAGCTTGGCAAATTCCGTACCCCAATGTTCATCTGCTTCAAAGAACTTTTGTGCTGAATTCATGACACCACCACCGAGTGTACTCAATGGACCTTTGAGACCACTAATGACTGTTGCAGCACTACTATAGCCGTTTTCCATAGAATGTGAAGCTTTTTCACTACTGTAGTAATTTAATTGCGCAATTTTTCCAAAGTTTTGAGCTATTTCATCATACTTTTGACTAATGCTTTCCAATTCTTTTACAACATGTGCAATCGTTTCAGCTTTAACACTAATTTTTCCACTCAACGTCATTACTCCTCTGCTTTATTAATATGATTTTCATCAGTATTGAATCCAAATAATTCTCGTATAAATGTATTAATGACGCCAATATGAACATTCAGTACTTTATCTTTTAATGGGTATCGAATGAGTAGCAAATCATTTTGTTCATAAATGTTATATAAACTTTGTTGAGGGTCACCTTGATGATTGTATATTTCAATTTCTAAAACACGCCCAATCGTATCGATACTTTCATTATTTAAGTTCTCCAATGTTTCATCGTCAATTTGTTTAAAGTCCCAATCATTGGACTTTTCTTGTCTCATTAATAAAGGATATGATTGTACAATCGACCACCATGCAATGTCTTTATTTATAATTCGTATTTGAAATCCATTATTTTTAAACCGGCTTAACAAAATATATTCATCTTTTTCATAGCTAAATGGTGCAAAATACATATCATTAATTCGAATATTTACAATTGCGCTAATATACTCTCTGACTAATGTAGCCACTTTAAAACCTGCATCAGTTAACTTGTCATTCTCTGTTACTAATTCCTTTTCAATTAAAGCCGCTTTAGCTTCTTCAAAATTTGATGGATCAAACAATTCAAAATTTACGAGAGGTAATTTACTACCACCTAAAATTGTTAATTCTTCGTAAGAAAAATAATCTATTCGCTTAACATCTTTCATCATGGGTTCACCCTATCAAGCCCTTGCTTAATTGATAATGTATCGTATTTCGCTAGATTTTGACTTAAGTTATCAATTGCTTTTTGATGGTCAGCAATCGGTTGTACTAATTCTTCTTGAAACTTTGCCATAATGAGTAACACATCTTTCACCTTATTGGCGAACTGTCCTTCCCAATCACTACCTTCGATATACTCAGCGAGCTGTTGCGTTTGCTTTTGACATGCTTCAATATCTTTAGCTGTTTTTGCCGCTAATTGTTTTGCTTGATCAACCTTGCCACCATCTGCTTTAATACCTTTATATCCACCCATATCTTCACCTCAATATTAATTCATTGCTTTATTAAAATATTCACTTGCCTTTTCTCCAGCAATTTCCTTAGCTTTTTGGAGGGATTCTTTATTTTTATCGATATCTTCACCCAACATTTCAAGCTTTTGTTTCATCAAATTTCTTTTTTCGATATATAACGTATTGGGCGCTTTTCCTTTAACAGTTACACTGTCCTTATTAGCACTAGTTTTTGCAGTTTGTACGTCCTTTGCTGTGCTTTCAATATCATCTAGTGCAAAACTCAAATTAAATTCTAATCGCTTATATTGTTCAGCTTTTCTTAAATATCCAGAACGAACTTCAATTTCATGCGCAATCTCTTCAGCATGCTTTTTAATATCTTTAAATTTCGACTTAACCATTGTTTCAATATCATTAAAATTCATAACATACCTCCCTCCTATTTAATTCATTGCTATTTAAACCATCTAATCTTTTGATAAGCTTGGTTTGCGACCATATATGCTTCATTTTCTTTAATAACAGGTTCTCGTTGAATAAATCTAAATTTAAAGAATTGTTGGTCTGAAATACGAATACCTATACTAAATTGGTTAATCATTTTACGTGCAACATCAATCTGTTTATCATAAGCATCTATTAATTCTTTATGAATACCGACAAATAAAATGTTCAAGCCAAGTTCTGGTCCTTTTGTAATAAGTTTTTTAACATCATCTTCCGGAATATACGTGCAATCAATAAATGTTTTAAAATCATTGATAATGTAAAGTGAATCTTTTTCAAACGGACCGTCCATTTCTCTTTGTTTTAAGTCTTCAATCATTAGTTGATGAATCGCTTTAATGTCTTCTCTTTCTTCGGCAAAGTTAGCCACTTGATGTCTATAAGCTTTAAACTCTCCACTTGAATCTGCGATACAAATCGCATATTTTTCATTTAATATGTCAATTTCTTTCATCATAATTTCAGCAATATGCGCAATTTCTCTCGGATTTTCTGATGAAATCATTGCTGGTTCAGTTAATTTAATTTTTTGTAGTGTAACACCTTCATAATCTAATCCAATTGGTAAAGCACCATTTGCAACTATATCCGGTAAGCTTAATGATTCTCTGTAATCTTCATATTTAATTTCATCTGGCATCATAGGAATATCACTTGGTGTTTCACCTTTATAAAATTCTGTCATCGCCGATACTTCATCATTAATTTGATCATTATATGATTTGGTCTCATCATGTTTAAATGGTTGGCCAATATGGAATGATACGTTGTCATCGCTACTTAACAATGCTCGACCCACTACATCTTTAACCGCAAATTTTTGCTGTCCTACTACGTTCGACACTTCTGATTTATCATATAAAAACATGGCGATACGCGTTTTCATATTAATGTACATTGGTGTTTTCATAGCGTTAGCTCTTGAGGCAGTTAAGGTTACTTGCATGTCTAATGCTAGCCCTTCACGTGTCATTTTAATCATCATATTTTCAAAAACTTCTTGAAAAGGTGAATCTTTTACTGCGTCAAAGTTATCAATAAGAATAAAGACATGCGGAATTGTTTCACCAGTTAATTTTCGATATTCAGAAATACTAGTAACACGATACTGACTTAAAATCTTCTTACGGCGATCGATTTCATCATTAAATATACGTATCGCCTTCGCAATCTTGTCTTCTTGATCTACTGTAAAGTAATCAGCGACATGTGGTATGTCTGTGACTGGCATCAAACCATTGGTACCGAAATCGAACAAGTACATGTGTGCTTGATCAGGACGATGGTGTCTTGCAACATCGAAAATAATGTTGTGTAAGAACGTTGTTCTACCATATCCTGGACTTCCGATTAACGCGATGTGACCAGCTTTTTTCAATTGTAATACCATCGGCCCTTGATATTGTTCTTCTGGTACGTCTTTAAGTCCTAATGTTAATTCCACTTCTTTTGCATCATCTGACCATAATTTTCTGAAATCTGTTTCTACTAAATCTTCTTGATATACATTTTCTGGTAATGGTGGTAACCATGGACGCTTAACTTCTTCAATTTCTAATCGTGTTGTAATAGATTCTATATGATCGATAACCGCTTCTAACTCAGTTTGATTTTCTTTCGTTTCTTCATCTTCAAGTCCACTCAAGTCTTTGTTGATTGCTTGAAGTTGACCATAATCATTAATCATGTAAATCGTCTTATCTTCAACTTCTAATTTATCGCCTTCGATGTCATATGTTGCTCCACTCCATGCAGATTGGAACAATTCATAAATTTCATTATTACCAACTTGTAAATACGCACGACCTGGTAATGTAATGTCTGCTGCATCTGGTGTTTTTAAAATTTCATTACTGTCTTGTCTATCTTGTACTTTTAATGCCAATTTAAATTTAGAGTTAGACCAAATTTGGTCATCAACAACACCCGATGGTTTTTGTGTCGCAAGTATTAAATGAATACCTAACGAACGTCCAATACGTGCCGTTGATACAAGTTCTTTCATAAAATCAGGTTGTTCTGATTTTAATTCGGCAAACTCATCGGAAATAATGAATAAATGTGGCATTGGTTCTGTCGCAATACCTTCTTTAAATAACTTATGGTATTGATTAATATGGTTAACATCATGCTCTCCGAATAAACGTTGACGTTTTCTCAATTCGGCTTTGATTGATGTTAAGGCACGCATCGCTTCATCACCATCTAAGTTTGTAATCGTACCAACTAAATGGACTAAATCTTTAAATAAGTTCGCCATACCCCCACCTTTATAGTCAATCAATAGGAACGCAACTTCATGTGGGTGAAAATTAATAGCTAAAGATAAAATGTATGATTGGATAATCTCAGATTTCCCTGACCCAGTGGTACCAGCAACTAAACCATGTGGTCCGTGTGCTTTTTCATGTAAGTTCAATGATAAAATGTCATCTTTACCTCTTACACCTAAAGGTACTGCCATCGTTTTGTATGTTTCGTTTTGTCTCCATCGATTAACCACATCAAGCTGATCTACTTCTTTCACGTTATACATCTCTAAAAATGTAATACTATCAGGAATTGCATTTTTCAAATGTTCGACGTGTATCAAATTCGCCAAACGTCGCGCGATATATTCTTTATCGACGTTATCAATATTTTCAGGTGTAAATTTCAATTGAACTAATTCTTTTTCTTTCGTAATCAGTTCTCCTTCAGTACGAGACTTGATATCAATAATGGTATCTACATGCTCTGGCAAACTTTCAATCACATCTTCAACAAAGATTAATGAAATACCATATTCTGATAAATCTTGGTTTACATATTCTAAAATGACATGATCAATAATTAATGACATATCTGTAATGACAAACACTAATTGCGGTGTAAAAATAATTTGCTCATTACTTTTACTGCGTTCACGCACAGCTTGGATACGTTCTTTAATCATGCTGTAAATTGACGTTAAAATTTGGTCACGTGTTCGTTGATTGTAAACAAATCCTCTAATGTTTTGACCTCTCAATGTCATATGTGGCAACCAACGTGCCCATTTCAATGTTTCAACTTCATCTTCACGTGTCACAAATAGAAACTCTAAATCATGATAACTATGGAATATTGACAATTGGATTAACATTTTTTCCAATTCTTCTAAAATGAGATGTCGTGCACCAATATATGCAATCGGTCCATGATTTAAATCATTGATTAATGGTGCTTGTTCTACATCTGTGTAAAATTCATACAATTCTTTAGCATCGTCGAATAATTCATCACGACGTTGGTTAAATTCTTCTTCTTGGTAATCTAATTTGAATGACTTTTCTACATTCGCAATACCTAACTTATAATGTAAGAAATCGTGATGATGCGATGTTTTTTCATATATTCTTGGTGCTTTCGTTTCAACGATATCTTTAATTTCAGCAACCGTTGGATAATGGTAATTCAAACTAAAACGTTGTGCTTTAATCGCTTTATTAATTTCTTTAGATTTATTATCCAAATAATCTTTGTAATCTTTCTCTCGTTTTTCAACATCTTTGTTATACTTTTTCTTTTCAGAGAAATACGTTGTAATACCAAATACTATCGTTACTGAACTCATACCAATCATCATTAAAATATAAATACCAATTGGTCTCACTAAAAAGATGACAACAGTTAAAGCAATCATTACTAATGGCGGTATAATGGAACGCCATATCACTGTATTGTTCTTCTGTATTGGCTGTGGCGGTCTTTCAATCTTAATATCATCCGTCGGTTCACGGTGAATAATCCTTGGCGAACGATGGTACGTATTGTAATCATCTGCCTGTGCATGTGGCATCTCTTGTGTTAAGCGAATTAATGACGATGCCACTGTATTCTGACTCAATACATTTAAACCATCAGCTTGTACTTCGAGCCATATCCCTTCAACATAAATATGATCACCAATGTAAGCTTTGTTCGTTAGTTGCTCTTGTAGTTCATAGTTAATATACACATCTGTATTTTTATCGTGCACAATGCGTACGTATTGTGATTCTTGTATTGATTGAAAATCTTTAATAATGATGGCATTCATCAAGCTTTGAATAACCATATCATCATACGCATTTGGTCCAATTGTCATCGTATCTTGAATTGAAGGATACGCAAATGATGCATAATCAGCTTCTGTATAAAGCTGTAATGTAATGTCATCAAGGTCACCTTTTCTAACAAGCACCTTATTAATAGAAGTATGATTCGCTTGCCAAGTACCTTGATTATTTTGTTCTAAATGAATGACTTCGCCTAACGATTTCAACGTAATATCTGCACGCTCGTCTTCGCTAATAGTATATGTCTTACCATCTCGCAAATTGAGCATCTTCAATTGTTTGTTATATTTTATAATCAATTTATGCATTGTCTTTGCCTCAGTCCTATACTATTTTTTTCTTTCAGCTTCTTGGCGTTTTTCTTTATCTTTTTGTGCTTGTTCTTTTTGTTTCTTTTCGTTCTCTTCTTGTTGCTTTAATTTCTCATCTTTCGCTTTTGCTTTCTCTTCTTCAGATTTCGCTTTTTCATCTTTAACTTGTTTTTCTTTGTCTAAAATATCTTGCAATTTATCGTTATACTTTTTCGTTTCTTCAGAACGTTTATCATTCGATAAATCTCCGTTATTTTTAATCTCATTTAATTTATTAATCAACGCTAACTTTGTAATATCGTTATCATCTAAATAAGTGGCAATATTAATCGCTTCATCAAGATGTCCTTGTCCTAATTCCATCCAATATAATAAGTAGTCTTTGTTTGAATTTGGTGTCACATTATTAAGTAAATTTTCTTTCTTATCTTTTTCTAAACCTTGTTTATTTGTTTGGATATAACTTTTGGCATAAATGTAAAGTGCCTCTTTATCTAATTTTTTACCATCTAAATCATCATACGTATTTAGTACTTGCGTATAATCATCCTTTACAAATGCTTGGTATCCTTTTTCAATGCGCTCATTATGCTTCATTACTGAAAAATATAAAAAGGCTAAGAATGCAATTAATAAAACACTTAACGTTGTCATACCGATAGCAACCCATTTGAAAACGGTATGTCCTACTTTGCGTACATATGCATAATTTTGACTATAATCTTGTTCTTGTTTCTGATACTGTTCATCTAAAAATGCCGTTAGTAAATCTAACGTTGCCGCTTCAATAACTTTAGTTTCAAATGGCGTTCCTTTATGTAGTTCTAAGTTTCCTTCAACTAAAGCATCAAATGATTGTTTCTCATTGAATGCACAGATAACCAGTGCTTTATATCTTGTTAAAAATTCAGCTTCTGACACAGGTAATGGATCAACAACATTTTGTAACCCTCTTGTTTTAGCAATGGGTAATCCATCTCTTGTGAAAAATAATTCATCTGGTGCCAACACAAATGTGTAGCGTGTACGATTTACTTCTTCTAAATTTTTGATATTGAGTAAGTAACGTAATTTTTCATTTTTAGTAAATGATTTAATATTATCAAAAGGTGTATGATTGTCATTAATGTCATAATGTATTTGGAAACTGTCACGTAGTTCAGTTAATTCAGCATCTATAAAATATGGAGAATGTTGTTCTAATAAGTACATTAAATGAAAATGTTCTGGTTTAATTGAAGACTTAGGAATCTCTCTCATATCTAAGCGTAATTTTGTTTTAGCTGCTTCTTCAGCATCTAAAGGCGTTAACATATCTTGCATTTCATTTTTAGGGTTATGATTTTTAACCATCTATTTTTCCTCCTATAGTAACTTCAAAATATCTCCATCAGCGATTTGATAATCAATGAGTCGATCATTTTCAACAAGTAATTGACCTTTCGTCATCACTTTAATTTGTGTATTGACATCAAATATTGAAATGTCCAAACTATCCAATACTAAAGCTATTAAGTTTTTTATCGGTAAATATGCTGGTACTGCTAAGTCATATGTGCCGTAATTATAATTAGTAAAATCAAATGTTACTTTTACGTGCTGATTCATTTTTCGTTCGTCTCCCTTTATGAATTGAAAAAATGACAAATCCTAAAGTCAAAAAAGCCCCTACAGACATCAAAATGTACGGGAATATTTTTTTCTCCTGCTTGTTTTGAATATAGGGGCTTTTATCACTCTCCGAAGTCTTTTCTAAGTTAGATTTGGAAAATAACACTTTTTTAGTTTCATTCAAGCGAGTCGAGTGACTCGCTTGATTTTGAAACATATCATTTTTTATTTGTTGTTGTCGTTCTTTTTTCTGCTTAGCAATCGCATCATTAACCGCTTTGCTGTCTTTATTAAATAGCGTTGTATCATATTGATTTAAATCATTATTGATTCGCTTTTCCTCTTCTTGTTGCACGTCAATATTAAGTCCGCCATTATTGCTAGATGCTGTTAAAAAAGTTAAAGCAATCACGCTATTCATCAACATTAGATTAATCTCTCTTTCTTAAAGTGTTTTATAAACATGTTCAGTACAAAGCCAATAATCACAAGTACTGTTAATATTACTAGCGCCAAGCCTATAGGATGCTCTGCATTTAAATAATTGAAGAACATGTTATCGATATAAGACAATGGTGAAATTTTATTAGTCACACCTTGTCCAGCCGCTTTCAAATTATTCATAGCTACAAAGTATAGACCCAATGCAGCAATCATTAAGAACATACCGATAGATTTTACCTGTCTTAGTAAATACGTATTAATAAATACGAAGACCATCATAGTTAAAATCACCATTAAGATGAATTTCGCTCTATAGCCAGCTAATACATGGAACTTATTCATTGCAATTAAACCGACAATTAATCCTTCTACCAAACCAGTTGTACCAATAACACCTGACGTAATGACATTATTCCAAAGATGGTTTTTACTACTATAATCATCTTTAATGAAATTCATTTGTCCTTTGGCACGTTCATAACTATAGAAAATATATGCTGTAATCATTGATAGTAAATACATCAATAATACGAATAATGTCGGTGAAATCACGTCTGTATTACCATTATTAGCTAAAACATTTTCTAAGTTTTTCTTTTGAACCGGATTACTCATAAATGCTTTTAATGCTTGGTTTTGTCTGTCGCCATCTTTAGAATTTTGTAATACTTTTTTAAACTCTTTAGCGAATAACTCATTATCTTTATCGTTTTTAGCCATTTGACGGTTCAAATCATTCGCTCTTACGCCTAATGCTCGACCTGTCGCATGTAGTTTATTCACATTATTATCTAATTGATTTAATTGTCCACTAACTGAATCTGCAATTGTTTTTGATTCTTGTGTATCTGATAGCAATTGCGTACTTTTCTCAGAAATTCTACTAATTTCTTTATCTAAATTTGAAGACATCGTATTAAATTCATCATTTTTGCCTTTATCAATTTTTGGTTCTTGTGGCTCTTCAGCAAAAGTCTTTTTAACGTTTTCTAACTGATCAATCAGCTTAGAAATATCTTCTTTATTTTTTGTTGTATTCTTTTTGTTATTTAAAATGTCATCAATCAGTTTGTCTGAGTTTTCTTCCATTGAATCAATTTGATGTAACACAGCTACTTTATCGTCTTTGAAACTTTCCATGTCATTGATAACTTGGTCAACCATCATATCAATTAAACGTTTGTTGTCGAATGGTTTATCTTCTCTGCCTTTTGTATCTGTGTACATTTTATAATGCGCATCAAACCTAGATAATGCACTCAATTGCTGGCTTAATGCATCTTTCGATAAGCGACCATCAAGGTTATGATTCAATGTTACATCCACAACACTCGTTGTTTTCTTATCATTTGGTTCATCTTGACGATTTGCTTGTCCAAATAACAATTGTAAATGCATTGTTTTATCTTTTAAGAAATCTTTCTCAGCATCCTTTTTCAATTTAGCAACGCCATTGACTTCAACTTTATATTCCTTGTTAGATGTATCGAGTTGAACACTTTGATCCTTAATGTCATATTTTTTACCATTAATTTTAATGTCGCCTTCAAAATTAAAATGAGGATCTGTTGCAACAGTTAATTGATTAATATCATTACTTTTAATCGTTTCAGTACGTTGCACTTTCACACCATCATTAATCAAACTACTTGTGTCTTGCGCAACTTGGTTATCGTAATCTGTTAAATTAATGTGTTCTGCTAACGGTTTTTTCAAATTATATTCGTTTTTATAACGTTTTGCTTCTTTGACAATTGCTTCGTATTTATTAGCTTCATCCTCATTTAAACCTGCAGCTATAAAGTCTTGTTTAGACATGTTATAGATAAATGTTGTATCTGTATCAGGTTCTTTGACAATATCATCATGAAGTTGTTTCTCTAAGTTTTCAGCGAATTGAGCATTGTTCATTTTAATGCTATTTAGCGCATCTTGTAAGTCTTTGTTATTTGCAAGCTCATCTTGCAGCGATTCTGTTAATTGCTTACGATAGTCTTCAATCATACCTTTTGAAAATGGTGACTCTTGTGATTGAATGATTTCTCTTAATTTATCTAAGTTTTCTTTAACAGTTTGTTTATATTCTTCTTTACCTGTATCTTGCATACTTGATTGTTGATCAATTTGGCTGTCCATCTGTTTTAATGCATTGATATAGTTATCAAGTTCCACGCTATCTTTTTGCGATTTATAATCTTGTAACATTTTATCCATCGCTGTATTGTGCTCGTCAAATAATGAATTTTGTTTTTCAATTAAAGTCGAAACATTATAATCTGTGTTCACTCTGAACGTATCTGAATTCGCACTCAATAATGATTTATTGTATGTTTGGAACCATTTTGTAATATCTTTGTTTGCAGAAATTGAATTTACAAGCGTATCTGTAAATAATTCCGGGAAGTCGTTAATTGGATTTAATAAGTAATTCGAGAATTTACTATTCACACCATGTTCACGCGTCATAATAGCGCCAACATTTTTTTGTGCATTATGTAAATTATCAATGATACTTGTTAAATAAATTTCGACTAAGTTTTTGTTAAAGTCGTTAAGTACATTACTTACAACTTTTTCTGTGTTTTTAGCTACTTCTTCTTTTTGTCCTACAGCTGTTTTATACTGTAGCGATATTTTCGATGGTGTTTTAGCGTCTAATTGCATTGCCAATTTTGAAAAGTTTTCTGGGATAACAATCATGACTTGGTATCCACCATTTTTCAAACCAGACTCAGCAACGTTTCGTGTTACTGTTTCAAATTTATAGTTTTTCTCATTTGCTAACCTTTTAATAAATGCTTGACCCAGCTCAACTTTTTTACCGTTATATGTCGTTGGTTGATCCTCGTTAACAATTGCGATATGTATTTTATTATTTTTATTACTTACACTTCGGGATCCTTTTTCTGATTGATCTCCATATTTTGTTTGAACAAAAAATATCATACTAACTATGGCAATTATAATAATTAAAGTGACAATTAATGCATAAATCCAATTTTTCTTTTTCATGCTTATTTCCTTTCAGTTGTTTTCTTAAAAAATGATAAGCAAAGCCACATTAGAAAATGTGACTTTGCCAATTTCAGAATGCTTATTGCAAACCGAAATTATTAGAAAGTTGTTGGTCTTGTTCTTGAACGGCATCAGCAGTGCTATTCAATTGTTGTTTAATTTCTTCTAATAATTGTGCAAATTTTTCTACTTTAGGACTAAGTTGTTGGAATTGCTCTTCGAAACGGCTGAAAGCTTGACCTTCCCAGTTCGCTGCAATTTCACCTTGTGCACGTGTTAAATCAGATAAAATTTGACGGATTTGGTCTGAACCTTGCCCGTAAGATTGCGATTTTGCTCTGATTTCCTCTGGACTCATCTTAATCATTGCCATAACTAGAAACCTCCTGAATATTTTAAGTTTATCAAAACTTTTTAGGGACACTATTTTTTGAAAAAGTGCTCCTTACTCAAATAATATATAAATTATTAGTATATGTATATAGTTTTTTAAGTATTTTTAGCTTTTTTTAAATAAATATATTGAATATACCCATATATTTTTAATTAACCATTCATTTTTGTAATATAAATGTGTATACTAAAATTAAATTAAATACATAAAGGATTAAATGGTTATTATGAAGAAAACAATTTTACTGACGATGACAACTCTTACTTTATTTAGTATGTCGCCTAACTCGGCTCAAGCATATACGAATGATAGCAAAACATTAGAAGAAGCAAAGAAAGCACACCCAAACGCACAGTTCAAAGTGAATAAAGACACCGGCGCGTATACTTATACATATGACAA
Organism: Staphylococcus sp. EG-SA-18; assembly: GCF_017151825.1. Classification (NCBI taxonomy): domain Bacteria; kingdom Bacillati; phylum Bacillota; class Bacilli; order Caryophanales; family Staphylococcaceae; genus Staphylococcus; species Staphylococcus sp. EG-SA-18. The sequence continues at coordinate 28,701 of NZ_JACYVY010000022.1, read as the reverse complement.
AAACAACACGCCAAACAACAATCATCAAAACCAGTCACGTACAAACGACAATCATCAACACGCAAATCAACGTGATCTTAACAACAATCAGTACCATTCTTCATTAAGTGGTCAGTATACGCACATTAATGACGCAATTGATTCACACACACCGCCTCAAACGTCACCAAGCAATCCTTTGACACCAGCAATACCGAATGTCGAAGACAATGACGATGAATTAAATAACGCTTTTTCAAAAGATAACAAAGGGCTTATTACAGGCATCGATTTAGACGAATTGTATGACGAATTACAAATCGCCGAATTTAATGACAAAGCAAAGACCGCTGACGGTAAACCTTTAGCATTAGGTAACGGTAAAATCATTGATCAGCCTCTTATCACAAGTAAGAACAACTTATATACTGCTGGACAATGTACATGGTATGTCTTTGATAAACGTGCCAAAGATGGACACACGATTAGTACATTTTGGGGAGATGCTAAAAACTGGGCAGGCCAAGCTTCAAGCAATGGCTTCAAAGTAGATAGACACCCAACACGAGGATCAATTTTACAAACAGTAAATGGTCCATTTGGTCATGTAGCCTACGTTGAAAAAGTTAATATTGATGGAAGTATTCTAATTTCAGAAATGAACTGGATTGGTGAATATATCGTTTCATCAAGAACCATCTCTGCTTCAGAAGTTTCATCATATAATTACATCCATTAAATTAATCATGACATCAATAAAAAGCGACCAGTTCGCAGTTTACAATTCGTAACACTGCAAAATTGGTCGCTTTATTTTGTATGTTATTCGATTATAAAATATGATGTCTACCTTCAAAATTGCAATAACTTGTCACCTTAAAGTTAACCGACATTTTTAAATAATCATTATGTAATCAAAATATTTTTTGTAGTTTATTAGATTTCCAATAACTTATTAAACATTATTATAACTAAAATCCTATTAATTTAAACAAAATTTAAAATAAACCATTTAATAAAATGTATTGTTCTGATATGATTAACTCATAAATAATTGGGAGGAAACAAAATGTCTAAAAAACTAAAAATTATAATTCCTATTATTGTTGTCTTATTATTAATAGGTGGAATCGCATGGGGAGTTTATGCATTTTTTGCTAATACACCGAAAAATACATACCTAAAAAGTGAACAACAAACAGCAAAAATGTATAAAGATTATTTTAATGACCGTTTTGAAAATGAAGTGAAGTTCCAAGAAAAGATGAAAGATAATTCATTTTTATCTTCATTAGAATTAAGCGCAGATGCATCAGATGAAATTGTTAAGGGGCTTGGTATTCCTAAATCTGTTGTTAATGCTTCGAAAATTAAAATGTCATATGGACATGATCCTAAAAAAGAGAAATCAATGATTAATCTTGAACCAACAATAGCAGACTCTGCATTAGGGAAATTCCAGTTAGCTGCAGATAAAGATAAGCATTATTTCGAATCACCATTATTTAAAGGGAAATATAGTGTTAATAATTCTGATTTATTATCAACTTATTCAAAACTTACAGGTGAAGATGAAGAAACAGCAAAAGAAAATGGTATTACAAACCAACAACTAAATTTAAATACTCTTTTTAGTAATGCTCAAGCACAACAAAGTGACTACAGCAAAATTGCCGAAAAATATTCCGAACTTATTGTCGACAAATTAGATGACGATAATTTTGATAAAGGTAAAAAAGAAGAAATTAAGGTTAATGGTGAAAAGTACAAAGTTAGACCTGTCACGTTAACACTTAGCAGAGCTGACACTAAAAAAATTACATTAGCTGTATTAGAAGAAGCTAAAAAGGATAAAGACCTTAAAAAATTAATGGAAGAACAAGGTGCTACAAAAGACTTTGAAAAAGACATCAAAAAAGCAATTGACGATGTCAAAGAAACTAAAAAGGATGAATTTGCTAAAATTCAATCTAAAATTTATACCGAAAAACATACGATTGTAAAACGAGAAATTACTATTACAGACAAAGAAAATAATAAAACTAAAATCAAAGGTACTAATACTTTAGAAGACGATAAGTTAAAACTAGATTACGCACTTGATTTCGATCAAGATAAATACACGTATGCTGAAGCGAAATATACAATTAAAGGCGTATCTTCTAAGGAAAAAGACAATAAATACAGTGATAAATACGAATTTGGTAAAAAGACAGAATATGATGAATCAAAAATCAAATTAGATAACCAAGAAAAAGTAGATGGCACAAAACGTCAAGATAAAGGTAAAATTACTGTCGCATTAGATAAATATAGCGACGAAAATGAATTCACTTTTGAAAATAATATAGATTCTGACGTCAAAAATAACACTCAGAAATCTACGTTAAATATCGGCATCAAATATGCTGAAGAACCAATTAATTTCATTTTAAAATCTAGCACAAAATTGAAAGCAGATATTGATTTTGATGATAGTGGTGCGAAAGATTTCAATAGTCTATCTTCAAAAGACCGTGAAAAACTTGAAAAAGAAATCGAAAAAAATGGCGGCAAAATGTTTGAATCAATTTTAAAAAAGGCATCTAAATAACTAAAATATAAAAATAAGATTGGAAGGTCATCTTGCCTTTCAATCTTATCATTGGAGGAGTGGTTAAATGAAAACAATACATTTGTTTCGCATCTACCACTCTTTTTTATTGAAAAAGTGGTATTTGATTATCTATTTACTATTTATATTAGCGGCACTCGTTATTACATTAACGACGATCCAACATGTAACAGAAGATGACAATCATTTTAATATAGGTGTCGTAGATAAAGATCAATCAAGTGAAACGAAATTAATCTTAAACTCTATTGGTAAAGGGAGTAACCTAGGAAAAAACGTGAGCATTAAGGCATATGATGATAAGCAAGCACATACTTTGTTAAAAAAACATAAACTTCAAGGCTATTTTGTTTTTGATAAAGGTATGACCAAGGCATTTTATAAACAAGGCGAACTACCAATTTCAGTATATACATATGATCAACAATCCATGAAAAGTGTCGTGCTATCTCAGCTAACAGATTCTGTTTACCAACGTCTTATGCGATCAATGGGTGGCATCTTAGCTTTTCAAGACTTAGCACCGAAAGCATCACATTCTGACAGTATCAATGTTATGACTGATTTGCTGATTACAGGATTAAACCGTTCAGGTGCATTTAACTTAGAACCGATTCATTTATACGATACGGGCAGTTATTATGCAATTACAGGTTTTTTAACAACGGTATTCATCTTTGCACTATCTTTATTTACAGTTTTGAAAATGAATCAAGATACTGTATTGAAAGCGCGATTGAAAATGTTTCATTTTTCTAAAGAGCGTTTATTAATCATTCGTGTGTTGATTACATGGTTTTATACTATGTTATGGAGTATCGTTGGTGTAGTTTGGATTGTGTTCAGTATTCCGAATACCTTTGAATTATATAATTGGCCAACGTTAGCCATTCATTTAAGCTATTATGTTACCTTTTTAATACTGTGGTTATTACTCATCGAACTTTTAACAACAGGCTTGTTGAATAGTATTAGTAAAGTCATATTAGCTATTGTCATCCTGGTGTTATCTGGTTTAACAATACCTACGATTTTTTTACAACATATAGCAAATGGCGTTTTCAATATTCAACCGTTCGCAGTTGTAACAAATCAATTGTTAGAAATTATTTTAAACAACTACATTTTAGAACTGCACCCTAGTTTCTATCTTAGTTTCATCGCACTTTTGATAATTAATTTAGCTGTATTGGTTTGGAGGTATCGTCAATGAAGCCTTATATACAACTTGTTGTGTTCAAGCAATGGTTACAATACATCTTGCTCGTAACAACCATTGTCATCGCACTCGTACTTATTGGTATCGGTTACCGTGTAGCACATGACAACTTCAAAATACCGATTACCATTCAAGATTTAGACCAAACCACTGCATCAAAATCATTCGTCAATAAAATTAAACAATCTGACTATGTAACTATTAAAAAAGTCGATGAAGATGAAAGCTATATTGAAGATGATGTTACTAAAAAGGAAGCTATTTTAAGTATGCAAATTCCTAAAGGTTTCTCTCAAAAATTAAAAGAGAACCGTTTAAAAGAAACGATACAGTTATATGGTAGAGATGACTTTATAGGTGGTATTGCTGTAGAAATTGTTAGTAGTTCATTATATGAACAGCAAATTCCTAACATTATTTATGAACACCTTGAGGATATGAAACAACATCAATCCATCGATGCTATCAACAAGTCCTATCATAAACATACACCTGAATCTAAAATCAAATTTGTGTCGCTTACTAAACAAGCACAACAATCTATTTCAATTAGCTTAATCTTTGCTGTGATTTTATTTGTTAGCGCTGTTCAAGTAGTACTTCATTATCGTTTAAACCAACAAGCAGCATTGCAACGATTATCACAATATCATTTAACCCGTTTCAAACTATATAGTACTTATGTAATGACACATACGATCTTGTTATTGTTGGTACTATTGGCAGTTAGTCTATATTTGTCTCAACCACTCAGCTTAATATTTTACTTAAAATCACTGTTACTTATATTGATTTATGAGATAGGTATCGTCTTTATCTTATTCCATATTCAAACAATAAGTCATCGATTATTCATGACATTTATATATGCACTTGCTATGGGTATCGTATACTTGATTATTTTCATGTAAAGGAGCGTAACTGATGATAGAAATTAATAACCTTTCAAAGCGTTACCGTAACAAACAGATTTTCAATCATTTAACCATGTCCTTTGATAGTAATCGTTTAACCGTATTACTTGGTGATAATGGCGCTGGAAAATCAACATTACTTCGTATGATCGCTGGTATTGAAAAAGCTAATGATGGAACTATCAACTATTTCGGCGAAAAATGGAATCAAAGACAAATCCAAAATCACATCGGTTATGTGCCACAAGACATTGCGTTATTTGAACACATGACAGTGGCTGAAAACATTAATTTTTTTAAATCACTTTGTAAAAATCCAATTAACGATACAACTATCAACGAATATTTACAGCAATTAAATTTTGATGATACGTCTGCCAAAGTATCTACATTGTCCGGTGGGAATAAACGTAAAATTAATATATTAGTAGGTTTACTAGGTCAACCTCGAATTCTAATTTTAGATGAACCGACAGTTGGTATTGATTTGAAATCTAGACATGACATCCACCAACTGCTTAACATTATGAAATCTAAATGTTTAATTATATTAACTACCCATCATTTAGATGAAGTTGAAGCACTTGCAGATGATATCAAGTTAATTGGCCAAGATCCTTTTTATCAACATGTTTTAGAGGACAAGCAATGGGCTTATACCTATTATTAAAACGAAAAAATCCCAAGTTGCGTATGATATCGTAACTTGGGATTTACTGTATTATCTACTTTGCAAGTATGACGTTGGGTCTACTGCATATTGATTACCGATGCCACCAGACATACGTTGGAAGTGTACGTGAGGCGCTGTTGAATTACCCGTACTACCTGAATATGCAATTTGGTCACCAGCTTTGACTTTATCACCAGCTGAAACAGTTAAACGATTATTATGCATATACCATTGGTAGTTATTACTGTTCGCTTCTTTAATAGTTACTTGATTGCCGCCACCATAGTTACTCCAACCTGCTTGTACTACTGTGCCATCAGTTAATGAGTAAACTGGTGAATTTTCAGGCATTGCATAGTCGACACCGTAATGCGCACCACCACCGTGATATTGTCCATATGGTTGTAGTTGTTTACGACTTGTTAACCAGCTTGCGTCTTTCGCATGACCACTAGCTGTCGCTTTACTTGCTAATCCGCCATTTTGATTCGATGTGCCATTAGGGTAATTGACCTTTCCATTACCATCATGGCTGTTATACGCTTGGTTGTTGTTACTATGTGAATAATAGCTCGCGTCTGGACCTACATTTGATTGATAACCATATTGATTAATATGCTGTTGGCTTTGACTCGCTGTGTAGTCATTGTTATCTCCTGCTATTGCTGGATTCACATATGTTTGGCCGCTTCCATTGGCATTTGCATTTTTTGGATAACAGTTATAAAAATAATGCGTATGTCCTTGAGCATCTACGAATGTATAGCTATATTCTTTATTATCAAACATTGCTTGATTCCAGTTACCATCAGGTGTGTGATGATAATCCCCATTAGAATCAATTGTATAATAAGTACCATAAGATACGTCTTGTGATTGTGTTGACATTTGTGTATGTGCTTGTTGGGTGTTTGTCGTTTCTGCTGCATCTGCTTGATGCGCCATTGTAAATGTAGCGAAGCCCATCGTTGCAATCGCTGCTGCTGTTAATTTTTTCATGTATAAAACATCCTCCATTAAAATTAAAGTTAGTTTTCAATTAAACTGTACTGCACATACTAAAAGAATTAGACAACTGAGTAAAGGATTTAATTCTCATTTTCCAACTATTTAATATTCCCGAAATGTTTTACTAAACTCATTACATTGTCATTACAAAATAGCCATACATTGATATTAAAATGACATCTCTCACTGCATTCGTTTAACCTTTTATAAATTTTCAAAACTAACAACTAATCGTTCGTCCATGTTCGCGATTCAACGCTAATGTATGATAGTAATCATCCATCAAATCATATCAACCAAATTCCATTATCAATCGCTATTGATTGTCATTCAACTTTCTAATAGTGATATGCTTCTCAGGCTTAAAAATCGTCATATCTTTTCTATTAATTAAATCATCTGTGAGCTTTAATGCTACTAATTCATTGCTGCCATAATACTTAATATATAACGTTCTTGTAGTTAAATTTATTACGGTCTGATACATCGTATAGTGATTGTCAGCATCATGCGGACGTACAATTCCAATCGGTATATTTACCGCATCTAATAAATAAAATGCATTCATTAAATCCATTTCTTTATCATTGTTTTGAGCAATGTTTGCTTTCATAAATGCCATTCTCACAAAGCGCTCAGTTGAAGTAAATCCACCTGGCAATCCAAATGTACCTGCTTCATTGCCTAAAGGTTCAATCGTTACACCTTCCAATAACTTTGCTGTTGCTGGATAAGGAGAAATATTGATATATTGTCTTAAATTACTATAATGCCAATCTAAGTCTGGATGATTTGTTAAGACACCAATAGGGTTATCTTTTATAACCACTTCACCCTCTTTAAATGAAACTTCGACTGAATGTCCAGTTGCATCGGAAACATGATAATGCAATGGCGGAACTTCACCGATGTCATTTAAATATACCGCTACAACATGTATTTGGGATGCTTGTTGTTTCATATCTTCAATGCTTGTTGTATATCCCAAAATCCATGTCACAATTTCATTTTGCGTAATATTCATCGCGCCCGCTTTGTGTGTTGATCCATATGAACTATAACCTCGGAAATATTGTGTTGAAATGGCAACGCCATGTTCATTAACACCATCACCATAAATAAAACCTTCCATATCTGTTCCTGTACCAATAAAGCCATATTGCGTTTGGCCTGTCGTGCCAGTGCGAGATGTCCAACGATAATTTCTAGGCGTCACTGCTGGCGAACCATCTAATGGATAATCATAATCCATCGTGCGTCCAAGAAGTACTTGATTATTTAAAGTTTGTATTGTGAATCCTGTGCACATTGTTCTCACTCCTCTGTACCTTCATTTACTTTAATCACTTTCAAATAAAGCTGTTTCACTTAAACATACTATAAAAATTCAATCATACAAGCAATTAATTGATATTCATTCTCAATAACTGTGGTATGATATGTAAGGAAATCATGACTAATGTGTGAGTGAACGATCATCTATACATCCGTTCACTTCATCTCATGACTTTCTATATTTAATTTTTACAAGGAGTGACATCTGTGAATAACACACAATCTTCACCACGCAGTAATATTATTATTGCGATTATGTTGTCTGCATTAACATATTGGTTGTTTGCACAATCATTTATTAATATAGGACCTCTCGTTGGTCAAACGTATCAAACCTCTCCTGCCGTGTTAAATTTATCTATTAGTTTAACTTCCTTCGCCACAGGTATCTTCATGGTGGCTGCAGGTGATATTGCTGATAAAATAGGACAACTGAGAATGACATACATGGGTCTCATAATCAGTATGTTTGCATCTCTTCTATTAATTATATCGGACATCACTGCACTGCTCATCATCGGTAGAATTTTACAAGGTCTATCAGCAGCTATCTTGTTACCTTCAACAGTTGGCGTTTTAAATAATCAATTTAAAGGAGAACATTTAAGACGAGCGATTAGTTATCTAATGATTAGTACTGTTGGGGGCATCGGCCTAGCTGGTGTTATCGGCGGTTTAATTGCCACAAATTTCGGATGGCAAACGAATTTCATCATTAGTATAGTCATTGCTTTCATTGCCATATTACTTCTAAAAGGCACACCTGAAAAAGTAAGTCAACATAGCCATCGTCATCCATTCGATTACAAAGGTATGTCGATTTTCGCTGTTATGATTGGTAGCTTTACATTATTGTTAACACAAGGATTCGAACAAGGTTGGTTTAGTACATTTTCATTCATTTGTCTGAGCATTTTTATCATCACTACGTTGATATTCATCATCATCGAACGTCGACATGAAGTACCTTTTATTGATTTCTCAGTATTACGCAACCGTCCGTTCATTGGTGCATTTTTAAATAACTTTGTTTTAAATAGTGGCCTAGGCGTAACAGTGGTCTTTTTCATATATGCTCAAACACACCTTGGTTTATCAGCTGCGCAATCTGGACTTGTTACATTGCCATATGCCATTGTGGCAGTTGCGATGATTCGTTTAGGTGAAAAAGCAACATTACGTTTCGGTGGCAAATTGATGCTCATCATTGGTCCGTTGTTCCCTGTCATCGGCATCACTATTATTAGCATGACTCAATTATCGGCATCACAATATGTCATTGCAGTTATCATTGGTTTCGTCATTTGTGCAATTGGAAATGGTTTAGTCGCAACACCCGGCCTTACAATTGCAATTTTCAGTATGCCAAATGAAAAAGTTGGTTTAGCTACAGGATTATATAAAATGAGTGGTACATTAGGTGGCGCCTTTGGTATAGCACTAAGTACTACAGTTTTCAGTATGTTACAACTAAACTATGCACCAAGTGTAGCTGCAACCGTAACATTTATCGTCAGCATTGTATTGATGATCCTTGGCTCATTGTCTGCATACATGATCATTCCAAAAACGGTTAAATCTTAAATATAATAGAAGCATCATGTTTCGAAATATCTGTATCACTTTAAAATGATATACAAGAAATTCAAGAAAAATAAGCGAAGAACGTTTTTCTCTGTTCTTCGCTTACTCTAATTATATTCACTATCAATTAGACAAAATGGCCATTTTCAAATATCACGCGTTGTTTCTGACCTTGAATATATTTATTATAATTCTCTTTTTGAAAATCAGTTAACATTAATTTAGATGTACCGTATTTTAACACTTTTTGCATTGTTTCTATTCTCATTTTTCTAAATAACCATCCATCTTTTAACACAATACGATTAACAGCATCATATGATAATTCTACTGTTTCTTTAATTTCAAATGTCTTGAATGAAATAATCGTGCACATTAAAAACGTATCACCAAAGTAATAAACATCTAAATCATCACGTTTATGTTGTCCAACTAACAAACGACCATATTCGAACTCTTTTTCTGGATATTTCAATTCTAAAAAACTAATAATCTCTTCTTCTTTTAATTTGAATTGCATTTAAAAACATCCTCTCTTATGTTTTAACAAGCCTTAATTAAAAATTTTTTCAATCACATAGTTCAATATACATCATTTCGTTATGTTTTTTAATACTTTTTTCAAAAACAAATATTTTATTATTTAAAATAATCACTTTTGTATTTTTCATCACAATAAACATTTTAAAATTCTTGTTATCATAATCATTAAAAGTTATTTAACCTTAATAATATATTCTCTCGCCTCAACCTTAATCGCATACTATAGGCGTCTGTTTGTAGACAATAAAAGTCATTCACGTCTTCATATGTCATCAAATGTTTATCATGATATGATGAATATAATAATCGGGTATATAACTGTATGATTAATTACACAATAAAGAGAAGGAATATAATATGAAAAAAGTGTCAATTAAAGATGTTGCTAGAGAAGCTGGTGTATCAGTTACAACTGTGTCACATATTTTAAATCATAATGATAGTCGTTTTTCCGCAACAACGATAAAAAACGTACATGCTGTTTCAGAACGTTTAGGCTATGCCCCTAATAAACATGCAAAACAATTGCGCGGCAGTAAAATTCAAACTATTGGCGTCATTTTGCCTAGCTTAACAAATCCGTTTTTCTCAGCACTGATGCAAAGTATTCATGACCATAAACCATCTGATGTTGATTTATGCTTTTTAACATCTACAGCAACTGATTTGTATGACAATATTAAACATTTAATTGATCGAGGTATTGACGGATTAATTATCGCACAATACATTTCATCCCCGGACGCCCTAAATAATTATCTAAAGAAACATCATGTACCTTATGTCGTACTGGATCAAAATGACCATCAAGGCTATACAGATTTTGTTCGGACAAATGAATATCAAGGCGGACAACTTGCAGCACAACATTTAATAGAACTCGGTCACAACAATATGATGATTGTTGCACCATATGACATGATGGCGAATATGTCGACTCGTGTCGCTGGATTTGTTGATACTTTGCGCGCGAATCAATTGCCAGAACCACAAATCGTCCATACTGAATTATCTAAGCGCGGTGGGCTAACCATTGTTGATGACATCATGGTTCAATCTGCCACTGCAATCTTCGCTATTAACGATGAACTCGCTATTGGCATTTTACGAGGACTAATTGAACATGGCATCAGTATTCCGAAAGATATCTCATTAATAGGTTATGACGACATTGATTATGCAGCGTACGTCTCGCCACCTTTAACTACTGTGGCACAACCTATAACTGATATTGGCAAAACATCTTTAACCTTATTACTTCAACGATTACAGCACTTAGATAAATCCATTGATATGATTGAATTACCAACGACTTTAAAAATTCGTGCAACAACTGGCTATCATCTTTCAAACTAACTACGTATCTTCCGAAATATACTCATCATTGTTATGCCCTTAGCGTTGCTTTAATGCTGAGGGTTTTTAATCATAATTATTTCACTAAGAAATTAAAATAATAATGTATGAATTTTTAAATATGATTTAAACGTTTTCATTTTTTATGAAAACGCATGCATTTTACAAATAAAAATGGTACGATGGCACTGGTAAAACGTTTTACTAAAAACAAATCGTGAGGTGTATAACATGAGCATTGTTGCATTACTTATCGGGTTAGGCCCCTTAATTGGCTGGGGCTTCTTCCCAACAGTCGCTTCAAAGTTTGGTGGTAAACCTGTACATCAAATTATCGGTGCTACTGTAGGTACGTTAATCTTCGCTATTATATTAGCCGTAGTCACATCAAGTGGCTTCCCTACTGGAACCAATTTGCTATTCGCCTTATTATCAGGTGCAGGATGGGGATTCGGACAAATCATTACATTTAAAGCGTTCGAATTAGTCGGCTCATCTCGTGCCATGCCAGTCACAACAGCATTCCAATTATTAGGCGCATCTTTATGGGGTGTCTTTGCATTAGGAAATTGGCCAGGCATTGGTCATAAAATCATTGGATTTACAGCTTTAGTCGTTATTCTAATTGGAGCGCGTATGACAGTTTGGAGTGAACGCAAAGAAGCAAGTAACGCCAAAAATTTACGTCGTGCAGTGGTACTTCTGTTAATTGGTGAATTTGGATACTGGTTATATTCAGCTGCACCGCAAGCAACTTCTATTGATGGCCTAACTGCCTTTTTACCTCAAGCAATGGGTATGGTAATTGTTGCAGTCATTTATGGCTTTATGAATATGAAAGCAGAGAATCCATTCCGTAATAAAATTACGTGGTTACAAATTATTTCAGGTTTCTTCTTTGCATTTGGTGCTTTAACATATCTTATTTCAGCACAACCTAATATGAATGGTTTAGCAACTGGATTTATTCTTTCTCAAACATCCGTTGTGCTTGCTACATTAACTGGTATTTATTTCTTAAAACAACATAAAACGTCAAAAGAAATGGTTATTACAATCATCGGCTTAGTACTCATTTTAGTAGCCGCTTCTGTTACAGTATTTATAAAATAAGGAGTGTAGATGTCATGAAAAAATCAGCTGTTTTAAATGAACATATTTCAAAAGCAATCGCGACAATTGGTCATTTTGATTTATTAACGATTAATGACGCTGGCATGCCAATTCCAAATGATCATCGTCGTATCGACCTAGCTGTAACTAAAAACTTACCACGCTTTATTGATGTCTTAGCTACAGTGTTAGAAGAAATGGAAATCCAAAAAATATACTTAGCAGAAGAAATAAAAGAACATAACCCTACACAATTGCAACAAATTAAACAATTGATTTCATCGGAAATCGAAATCATTTTCATTCCTCACGAAGAAATGAAAAGTAACTTAGCTCACCCATTAAATAAAGGTAATATTCGTACTGGTGAAACAACGCCCTACTCTAATATTGCATTAGAATCGAATGTTACTTTTTAAAAGTTATAACTTGAAAGGAGCATACACATGACCAACAAAGTTGTTATTTTAGGTTCAACGAATGTCGATCAATTTTTAACAGTTGAAAGATATGCACAACCAGGCGAAACATTACATGTTGAAGAAGCACAAAAAGCATTCGGCGGAGGTAAAGGTGCCAACCAGGCTATTGCCACTGCACGTATGCAAGCAGACACAACATTTATTACTAAAATTGGCACTGATGGCGTTGCTGATTTCATCTTAGAAGATTTTAAAGCGGCTCATATTGATACATCATATATTATCAAATCAACTGAAGCAAAAACAGGCCAAGCCTTTATCACTGTGAATGCAGAAGGACAAAACACCATCTATGTTTATGGTGGTGCGAATATGACGATGACACCTGAAGATGTTATTAACGCAAAAGACGCTATAATCAATGCAGACTTTGTCGTTGCACAATTAGAAGTACCCATCCCGGCTATTATATCTGCATTTGAAATTGCCAAGGCACATGGTGTGACGACAGTATTAAATCCTGCACCAGCGAAAGCATTACCTAATGAATTATTATCATTAATCGATATTATTGTGCCAAACGAAACAGAAGCCGAATTGTTATCTGGGATTAAAGTAACTAATGAACAATCTATGAAAGACAATGCCAATTACTTTTTATCTTTAGGCATTAAGACTGTTTTGATTACGCTAGGTAAGCAAGGTACATATTTTGCTACTAAAAATCAAAGCCAACACATCGAAGCTTATAAAGTAAATGCGATTGATACAACTGCTGCAGGCGACACATTTATTGGTGCATTTGTCAGTCGCTTAAACAAGTCGCAAGATAACTTAGCAGATGCTATTGATTTTGGTAATAAAGCGAGCTCACTCACTGTACAAAAACACGGCGCGCAAGCATCTATTCCTCTACTAGAAGAAGTAAATCAAGTTTAAATGAAGCAAACACAGCTATGATATGAAGGTTTAGCATATAACATGCAACATTCGTATATCATGGCTGTGCTTTTTTATCTTTATAAAACATCATCTATTAGAAATAATTTTCCACTAAACCTATGCTTGTTGACTCATGTTTAGTTATAAATGAAGTGACAATTTTTTGTAATCTTTTTAACTTCCAAATTATTGCATATAAATATGCTATATTAATGATAATAATTATCAATTAAAAGGAGGTTATGCTATGTCTAAAGAAGCTGGTCATACATTTTTAGCTAAATTAGGAAAAACTCGTCTACGCCCCGGTGGTAAAGAAGCAACAGATTGGTTAATACAACAAGGGGCATTTTCACAAGATAAACAAGTGTTAGAAGTGGCATGTAATATGTGCACAACATCTATTTATCTAGCTCATACATATGGCTGTCACATTCAAGGCGTTGATATAAATAAGAAAGCATTAGAAAAAGCACAGGAAAATATTTCAGCAGCAGGTCTTGAATCATATATTCAAGTTCAACAAGCGAATGCTGTTAAATTGCCCTTTGATGACAATCAATTCGATATCGTTTTAAATGAAGCAATGTTAACAATGTTACCCATCACCATAAAGGAAAAAGCATTACGCGAGTACTACCGAGTCTTAAAGCCTGGGGGTATCTTGTTAACACATGATATTGTCATCGTTAATGAATCACATGCCACACATGTAGTTAAATCATTATCTGCAGCAATTAATGTCAATGTCTCACCGCAGACGAAACTTGGCTGGTTAGATTTATATAATCAAGCTGGTTTTAATCATGTGCATTATCATACTGGTCCAATGAGTTTAATGACACCAAAAGGTTTAATTTATGACGAAGGTATTGTTGGAACTATAAAGATTATCAACAATGCTTTAAAAAAAGAAAATCGACCAATGTTTTGTAAAATGTTTAAAACGATGACTAAATTGCGTAAAGATATGAATTATATTACTTTTGTCGCTAAAAAAGAGGACTAAATATAATGCCACTAACCGTACTTTGTATCTATGTTTGACTGCTACTTTAATTTCTTTGTGACACTAATCATCTACTTAACAATATCGTTATCGTTGATTAGTAAGTCATCAATTTTGGTTAAAGACTTTCATAAACACTCAAACATTAACACTATACATACTTAGTTAGTGGCATTATTTTTTTAAAAATTTTAACATCACGGGATTGGAACAGAAATGATATTTTCGCAAAATTTATTCCTGTCCTTCCCCAACTTGCACATTATTGTAAGCTGACTTTCCGCCAGCTTCTATGTTGGGGCCCCGCCAACTTGCACATTATTGTATGCTGACTTTCCGCCAGCTTCTATGTTGGGGCCCGCCAATATAACACTGTAGGTCCTACTATATTAATTTATGTCTCGGGCTCTAACCCTAAAATACTTATAATATACCTTTATAATTTATCTCCATTTGATGCTATCACTTGTTGATACCAATAGAACGAATCTTTTTTCAAGCGTTCCATCGTGCCATGACCATCATTATCTCGATCAACATATATTAAACCATAGCGTTTCTTCATTTCACCGGTTGTAAATGAAACAATATCAATGATTCCCCACGGTGTATAACCGATTAAATCTACACCATCTTGATCAACTGCTTCTATCGCTGCTGTAATATGTGCTTTTAAATATTCAATGCGATAATCATCATGAATATGTCCATCTACCACTTCATCAACTGCACCAAAACCATTTTCCACAATAAAAAGTGGTAACTGATAACGATCATATAACACATTCAATGTATATCTTAAGCCATCTGGATCAATCGCCCAACCCCAATCACTCGTTGCGATATGCGGATTCTCCACAGAATGATTCAAACCACCGTTGACGATGTTGTTTTCAACTGTAGTATCAACATCATGTTTTACAGCCGTAGACATGTAATAACTAAAGCCAATATAATCAACCGTGCCCTGCTGTAAAATACTGTCGTCCCCTTCTTGCCATCCAACATCATATCCTTTTCGTGCCAACATTTTTTTAGCATAGCTTGGATAATAACCTCTCACTTGGACATCCGGGAAAAAGAAACGTAAGCGATTCGCAATTTGTGCTTCCATCATATCTTTCGGATGACACGAATATGGATAAATGGGTACATGTGAAATCATTGTTCCAATCTTAAACTTCGGATTAATCTCTTTACCAAGACGAACTGCTAAAGCACTGGCTAAAAGTTCATGATGTGCTACTTGATACAAGACTTCTTCAGGATTATCATTTTCTGTCAATGCTACCCCAGAATTCGTCCATAAAAAGATAGGATTTGATGTGTCCATCTGATTATTAATTTCATTAAACGTCATCCAATATGTCACTTTATCTTTATATCTTTCAAATACAACACGCGCAAAATGCACAAAATAATCGACAACTTCTCTATTTCTAAATCCACCATAATGTTTCGCTAAATGAAGTGGCATCTCAAAATGTGATAACGTCACAACAGGTTCAATATCTTGTGCAATTAATTCATCAAAGATACGATCATAAAAGGCGAGTCCTTCTTCGTTTGGCACATCTTCATCCCCATTCGGAAAGATACGTGTCCACGCAATCGACGTACGTAAACATTTCAATCCCATTTCATTAAACAAGGCAATATCTTCCTTATAACGATGATAAAAATCAATACCTTCATGATTTGGATAATAGTGATTTTGATCTATAGACTTTGTAATCTGACGTGCTTTGCCATGTGCACCACTCGTCATAACATCAATTACACTTAACCCTTTACCCCCTTTATCATATCCACCTTCAAATTGATTTGCGGCAAGAGCGCCACCCCACATAAAATTTCGCGGTAATTTGGTCATTATTACAACACACTCCTAGTTTTTAAATATTTTAAAAATAACATCTTCAGTCGTAATGATTTCATTCATTGTCAGTTCTACTTTTCCTAAATCGGCAGAGTTGCTAATAACGACAATAACGTCAGCATTGTAGCCTTGTTGTTGTATATATTGCTGGTCGAATTGTAACAACGTTTGCCCTGCTTCAACACGATCATTTTGCTTTACAAAGCACTTGAACCCTTTACCTTCCAAGTCAACTGTATTCACGCCAATATGAATGACTATGTCCACACCGTCTTCTGATTGAATACGAACTGCATGCTTAGTTGGTACAATCATAGATATTAAACCATTGAACGGTGCGATTACTTTGGATTCTTCATGAGCTTTGATTGCCAAGCCTTCGCCTACCATTTTCTCTCTAAAAATTGAATCTCTTACTTCTTTAAGTAAAATACGACGACCAGCGATTGGTGCTTTCACTAAAATTGGTGTTGTTACTTTTACTTGAGGTATATAACTTGTATCTTGGCTATTAATATTGTCAGTATTCTCACTCTCTTCGACATTAGCATTCTTAATTAATCGCTGTAATTGCTGATACACTTCATCGACATTTCCATTTAATTTTATGACTAACTGCGCATCATTTTCTGCTACAGATGTCACATCAACTATTTGTTTCACTTCATTTGCTGTAGAAGGAATTGTATGTTGCATATGAATTGTAATGCACTTCGTGTCATACGTTGCATCAACAATGTTTTCGACACCACCTACAGCTGTAAGAATGTCTTGGGCTTGTTCTTTATATTTATTGCTCATAAATATTACCCCCTCAACTTGATAGTAGAATGAAAATGTATTTACTTACCTCCAATTATAATTGTACCGGTTCAATTTGTAAACGCCGATACAATTATAATATTTTGTGCTATAATAATTACAGACAAAGTGAAACGAGGACAGAATATTGTTAAAGTATGAACATATTGCTAAGCAACTTAATGCGTTTATACATCAATCTAAATTCAAACCCGGTGATAAATTGCCAAGCGTGACGCAATTAAAAGAACGTTATCAAGTAAGTAAGAGTACTATCATTAAAGCATTAGGCTTATTGGAACAAGATGGTTTGATCTATCAAGCACAAGGCAGTGGTATTTATGTGAGAAATATTGCAGATGCCAATCGTATCAACGTCTTTAAGACTAATGGTTTCTCTAAAAGTTTAGGTGAACATCGAATGACAAGTAAGGTACTTGTTTTTAAGGAGATGGCAACGCCACCTAAATCTGTACAAGATGAACTCCAATTAAATGCAGATGATACCGTCTACTATTTAGAGCGATTAAGATTCGTGGACGATGATGTTTTATGTATCGAATATTCTTATTATCATAAAGAAATCGTGAAATATTTAAATGATGATATTGCTAAGGGCTCTATCTTCGATTATTTAGAATCAAACATGAAACTTCGTATTGGTTTTTCAGATATTTTCTTTAATGTAGATAAACTCACTTCAAGTGAAGCTTCATTACTACAATTGTCTACAGGTGAACCATGTTTACGTTACCACCAGACTTTTTATACAATGACTGGCAAACCCTTTGATTCGTCTGACATCGTATTTCATTATCGTCATGCACAGTTTTATATTCCTAGTAAAAAGTAATAAATACATAAAAACGTCTATATCCCAGTTATAAACTGGAGTATAGACGTTTTTTTACGATAATAACAATGGCTCAAATTGCTATTATCTTGCTTAGGTTTTTCGTTTTAGAAGAATATTGCTACAAAGACAGGCACAACTGCTACAACAACTACACCAACTAACACTAAAGCTATACTTGCCATTGATTCTTCTACAGGTCCTAATTCTTTGGCTGGTGCTACACCTAATGTGTGACCACTTGTTCCAAGTGCTAATCCTCGGGCAATAGGGTTAGTAATTCGGAAAAGCTTCAAGAATTTATTACCTAGGGCATAAATAATGACACCATTTAAAATAACTGCTAATGATGTTAATTCTTTTATACCACCGATACCAGCTGATACTGGTAACGCAATCGCTGTAGTTGCTGCTTGAGGTAACATTGATAAAATAACATCATTGGCAAATTGTGCTAACTTCGCAAAAGTTAAAATAATTAATAACGCTACAACTGTACCGATACCAATACCTCCGATGATACGATGCCAATGTTTAACAAGCACTTCACGCTTTTTATATAACGGAATCGCAAAACAGATTGTTGCCGGTTCTAAGAAGAAGTAAATAATGTCTCCACCTATTTTGTAAGTCTTATACGGAATGCCTGTTAAATAGAGGAAGGCCACACCAAATACCATACTGACAAATAGCGGTGCGAATAAGAAGAAACGATTAGTTTTTTCAAATAATATGGTCGCTAAGAAAAATGGTATAACGGATAACAGTATTCCGAAGTAAGGTGTATTTAGTGCTAAGTGGTTAATCATGAGCTTGTGCCTCCTCTATTTTGATCTTTTTTGTGACTTTGTCACCTTTAGATCTCGAAGTAACTTTCATAATAATTTGTGTGACATAGCCAGTACAAATAAGTAATAGTATTGTTGAGACGATTATTAGTCCAATGATTAAAAATGGTGCTTGGCTAATGACACCTAAAGAGTTAACAACTGAGATACCGGCTGGTACGAAGAGTAAGCCAATGTTATTTGTTAGTGTCGTTCCTACTTTTTCGACTTCGCCTAACTTAACAGCACCAGTACATAATAATACAAATAATAATACTAAACCGATTACTGATCCAGGCATAGGAATTGGCATAAATGATTCAATTATTTTCGATACAAAGAGTACTAAAGCAATTACAATGACTTGGTGAAAAAAGTGTGCTGGTTTTGATGCGTCTTTTTGTTGTTTCACGACCATTGCCTCCTACGTTTGATTTAACTAAAGTATAGATGGCTCACTTCGATTTGCGTAAATTTTAGTCCGAAATACAAAATATCATAGGTAAAATGCATAAAAAAAAGGATTACTGTTAAAGTAACCCTATCGACGCTTTAAAATCTTTCATAAATGAACGTCCAACTTGCATCTTGACACCATTTGTCAATATTACCATATAAGTGTAGTTAAACCATTGTTGCACTTCTTTAATGTGTTTCGTATTAATAATATATGAACGATGAATACGTATGAAATAAGCGGGATTCAATCGTTTTTCATAACGATTCAATGGCTCTGTTGTTTCGTATTTATGATTCGTTGTATGTATGGTTGTAATACCATTATGTGTGCCAATCCCAATAATATTTTGTTGCTTTAACATGTGAATTTTATCGTCTATTTCAACAGGTAAACTTTGATCAAAATTCGCCGACATATCATTCGCAATTGCACTTGCGCTATTATCATCTTTGGCTTTAGTCGCACGCACTTTATTGACTGCTTGTTCAATACGTTTTTGACCAAACGGTTTCAAAATATAGTCTGTCGCATTTAATTCAAATGCCTGTACTGCGTATTGGTCATGTGCAGTTGCAAAAATAATCGCAGGTGGCTCTTTCATCTTTTGAATCTTAGCTCCTAATTCGATCCCATTTTCATCCATTAAATTGACATCTAAAAATATAATGTCATATTGATTGATCAGTAGTGCTTCCAATGTTTCTTTTACATTTTCTGCCTCATTAATTTCTTCAAAACCACCAATTTCATTTAATAAATATGTTAATTCATTACGTGCTAATGGCTCATCATCTATGATTAATGCTTTCATATTTATTCCTCCTCTTGTCTTTCATAAGGAAGTACACACCAAAAAGTGGTACCGCTCGATGTCGATTCAAATTGTAATGCTGCGGATTTTCCAAATAATCCTTTTAGGCGTAAGTTTAAATTTTCTAAAGCACTACCAGTTCCAGACTCTGATTCTACAGATGTTTCTCCCAACAAATGCATTTTATCTTTAGAAATACCCTGACCATTATCTTGTACAATAATACGTACATGTGTTGCAGTTTCTTTAATCACTGACACGTCAATATCGTTACCTTGCTTTCGATTCGTAAACGCATGTTTGATGGCATTTTCAACTAAAATTTGAATTAAAAATGGTGGTACAAGCACATCGCGATATTTGTCTTCAACATTAATATTGATATTAAATCTTCCTGGATAACGTGCTTGTTCGAGTGATAAGTATGCACGCACTTGACTTAACTCTTTATCTAAAGTAATCGTATGTTGCTTAGAGCCTTGTAAATTCGCTCTGAAAAAATAACTCAATTCTAATAGTAACTCTCGTGCCTTTTCGCTATTTATTCTAACTAAAGCTGAAATCGTGTTAATTGAATTGAAGAAAAAATGTGGACTCACTTGTGCCTGTAATGACTTAATCTCAGCATCTTTCAATAACTTACTTTGCGTTTCGGCTTCACCAAGTTCAATTTGGCTACTAAAAATATTTGCCAATCCTTCTGCAAGTTGACGTTCCACAAAAGTTAAATCATTAGGGTTTGTAAAATACATCTTCAATGTACCGACGATAGAACCATGCATCTCAAGTGGTATCACGATAGCTGCTCTAAGCGGGCAATTCGGATGACTACAACCAATCTCTTCTTTAGTATGAACTTCTTTCAACTTTCCTGATTTCAATACATCTTTAGACAGACTTGTTAATATTTCATTTGTTGGTATGTGATGATCACTACCTGCACCTACATGCGATAAGATTTCATTTTTGCTTGTAATTGCTACGGCAGATACTTTCATTAAATTTTTAATAATCATCGCAATTTGCTGTGCCGATTCTCTATTCAATCCTTCTTTAAAATACGGCAATGTCTGGTTCATCAATTGCAGTACATCATGTGTTTGAACAGCCTTCATTTGCTCCTCTTGCTTTAATGTTGAAATGATAATAGACATAAAAATCGCCGTACCGACGCTATTAACAATAATCATTGGTAGTGCAATTAATGATATGAGGTCAACCGCATA
Organism: Staphylococcus sp. EG-SA-18; assembly: GCF_017151825.1. Taxonomy (NCBI): domain Bacteria; kingdom Bacillati; phylum Bacillota; class Bacilli; order Caryophanales; family Staphylococcaceae; genus Staphylococcus; species Staphylococcus sp. EG-SA-18. The sequence continues at coordinate 7,133 of NZ_JACYVY010000022.1, read as the reverse complement.
TGCTTTGTCGTGGGAAAATGTTAAAATGCTCAACATTTGAATCATTTCCATAACAATTCCAATCATGGCACTTTTCGCAATACTCGGGTAACGCTTGCGTCTTTGAGCTTGTAAGCCAAAATAACCAGCAATTATACCGATAAATATAGATGAGATAAGATAAACTTGTGCATCCGCCCCACCCATATACACTCTGAAAATACCTGAAATAACGCCAACAAATAGACCTACAAAAGGGCCACCAACTAATCCTGCGACACCTATCGTTAATACACGTGTGTTAGCTAAAGATACATCATCATCTAAACGGAAGTACACACTTCCTGACAAACTATGTTGATGATCGATGACGATACCAGTTAAATTAGACATTAAGGCAAACAAACTGAAAATAATACATAATTGCCAACGTGCTTTCCATGTACGTCGACGATTCATTAAGTTTTTAAAATATGGAATATTCATCAACACATAGGCCAAAATAATAATTAAACCTACACGCTCAAGTAATAACATTGTTAGCGATAGCACGATAGCACCTCAGTAAATTATAATTATGTTTATTTTATCATAATAGTGCATGTAAAATTCATGAATAAATTATTAAAAAACACGCTACTATTTAATTATCTATACCATTAATTTTTCATATCAATTTTTATGCTAAGTTGACCATTTTTCTTTTCAAATAATGCTGTTCATATCACTAAATTTCTGTTAAGTATAGCGAAAAACTGCTGACATTACTTTGCCAACAGTTTCTAATCGCGTTATTTATGATACTTTTTTAAATAAAACATGATTCTCTAAATGAACATGCTCATGTGTTAACACTTCAAGTGCTTTTAATCTCTGATAAACGAGTCGCCACGTACCACATGCCTCTATCGGTGGTTCATAGCTAGATGTTAAATCGCTCATTTTCACTAACAATTGTCCCGTTGCAATGTGATCAGATACTAAATCATCAATCACTGTATTAATATCGTCTACTACTTCACCTTGTTCATATTTAATTAGTTTTGGAAAATCAACATCATCTTCTTTTTGCATATGCTCTAACATGCCATTTTTAAATGTATCATATGTTTCTTTTAACTCGACTAAATATGGATGGTTAGGTCCATGTACTTTCGATAATTTCGTCACATAAGGTGTTAAATTTTTAAATTCTTCTCTAAGAGGTTCATGATATGCTGCTTGAATATATTGAATAAGTGACGAAACATTTAAAAATTTAGGGTTAAGCGAACCTGGTGTATTCGTTTGTTCAACGTCATTGAGACGCTGTAATAATTCGTTCAAATCTACATTTTTCTTTTCTAAGGATGCTGCTTCTATACTTACTTGTCCACCGCAACAAAAGTCTATACCTACGCTTCTAAAAATATCTGCTGCTTTCGGATAATCTGTTACTACATCTGCTACTATGTCATTTTTATTTATCATTATAGACGACCTCCTCATTTTCAGTGTATACAATTTAATGTATATGAAAATGAAAATCAGGGAAATGTCATAATCATTTCATAAATAGTAAAATAAAACCCTCAAATCATGTTAGTTCACATAGATTTGAGGGCATTTATTATTTATTTTAGCGAGTAAGTCATATGTGCAGTGTTTAACTTAACAATATTTTTGAAGTCTCGCTTCTTAATATCTTTACTAAGTAAGATTTCCACTTCGTTTTCTGACGTTTGGCTTAACATTCCCATAATCATGTCGTCTTTTAGCACGACACTAGCCATACCTTCTTCAAATACATAACCACGATCCAGACCAGTTAAAATGATTTTGTTTTTACCTTTTAACTTCAATGAGATTGAATCCGTTAATGTAATAGCTGTAAAGTATAACGAAATGTTATTAAAGTCTTTTGTGAAATACGGTGTTAATCTATAAAAATCATTATTCAAATGAATTAATGCACTTGTTTCTGCAGTATATGCATATTTATTACGTTGATTACCAACACGCACTTCAAATACTTCCGTACCTATTTGGACTTCTAAGAAAACATCCCAAATTTTTTCTTTAGGTAAATACGCTTTAATATCTTCTAACATAATGTTAAAACGATATTGTTTATTCGCATTGACACTTAAAGGTACATACATTGTGTGCTTCTTGTTTCGTGAATGTAATTTAAGTCTGACATCATAATGTCCTTCGCCAATCATAAATTCATTTAACGTTAGCTCTGTAACAATTTTATGATTATCAAATTTAAATGCTGTCATTTTCACTTTTGGCTTAGCGATATCAATGCCTTCAAAGTATGGTTCGCCTTCATTGAATTGAATGTTTAATTTACCATCTACAATATCAAAACGGTAGTATTGACCTTGACGGTAACTTTCTTCTACAGTTCTATAGTTGTCTATATCTTTCGCTCTCGCGTAGTGCAACAATGGTCGTAATTTACTCATCACCAATGCATCTACACGTTCTGGAACTGCTTGTATAAAGTCTCCTAGAGCATTAATCCATTGCGGTTGATCTTCTAGTTTAACTTTAAGTGAGAAGCCATTCGTACGAGAAAAACTAAAATGACGATTTAAAAATTCTGCTAAGATTTGATCTTTATGAGCTTCTTCTAAATCTGCATTTAATATTTCTACAGCAATCAATCTCATGACTTCGTAAAAGTCTTCAGGTGAAACATACGCACTACTCATATGTTCACCTTCACGCTTTGTAGCATAATAATACGCTTTATCACTTAACACACTGATTCGATTTGCATTCAAATATGCTTTCATTGTAAATAATTGATCTTCTGCACTCTTTAATTCTTCTGGAAAATAAATGTCATTATCTTTTAGTAATGTTGTTCTATAGATTTTAGTCGGGCTTAAAGTATAGATAATTCTTGAATTTAACAAAGTAACTTCAGGTGCTGTTTCTTTAAACATAGATTGTGGTACACCACGACCATTAACACCTTTCATTTTAATCAATAAGACATCGGAGTGATGTTCATCAATAAATGCTGCTGCATCTTTTAAAGTCTCTTTGTTTATATAGTCATCGGAGTCCACAAATAATACAAATTCACCTTCTGCTTGTTTTAACGCCACATTTCTAGGTTTACCTGGACCACCAGAATTTGTTTCGAGTTGACTTACTTTCAAGTTCAATTTATTGCGATACTTTTCAACTATTTGTAACGTTTGATCTGTTGAACAGTCATCAACTACAACCACTTCAAATTCAGTTTTCGGAAAATCTTGTTTCGCAAGGCTATTAAGTAATTCTGTTATATACTTTTCTGAATTGTATGTTGGAACTATTACTGAAAATTTCATCATTATACCTCTCCCACTTTGACTACTATATAAACTTAGCTACCAAATAAATTTCTGACTAAACGCTCACTTGATCGGCCATCTTGATATTTAAAATGTTTATCTAAGAATGGAATGACTTTTTCTCCTTCATAATCTTCATTGTCCAAGGCGTCCATTAATGCGTCAAATGATTGCACAATTTTACCTGGAACAAATGATTCATATGGTTCATAAAAATCACGCGTCGTAATATAATCTTCTAAATCAAATGCATAGAAAATCATTGGCTTTTTAAATACTGCATATTCATATATTAAAGATGAATAGTCACTAATTAATAAATCTGTTATGAACAGTATATCATTAACTTCTCTAAAGTCAGAAACGTCAACAAAATATTGTTTATGTTTGTCTGCAATATTAAGTCTATTTTTCACAAATGGATGCATTTTAAATAATACAACCGCGTTATTTTTTTCGCAATATCTTGCTAAACGTTCAAAATCAATTTTGAAAAATGGGTAATGTGCTGTACCATGACCACTACCTCTAAATGTTGGTGCGAAAAGAATGACTTTCTTACCTTTAATAATTGGTAATTCATCTTCCATCTCTTGTTTGATCTGTGTCGCATAAGCTTCATCAAATAGTACATCAGTACGTGGAACACCTGTAGGCACTACATTTTTCTCTTTAATACCAAATGCTTCAGCGTAGAATGGAATATCGGTTTCAGATGATACATAAGCTTTTGTATAGCTACGATGATTTAATGAATCAATAAATGGTCCACCCTTTTTACCAGTACGACTAAAGCCAACTGTTTTAAAGGCACCAACGGCATGCCATACTTGAATAACTTCTTGAGAACGTCTAAAACGCACTGTATAAATCAATGGGTGAAAGTCATCAACAAAGATGTAGTCTGCCTTCCCAAGTAAATATGGCAATCTAAACTTGTCGATGATGCCACGTCTATCTGTAATATTCGCTTTAAAAACAGTGTGAATATCATACTTTTTATCTAAATTTTGACGTAACATTTCGTTATAGATGTATTCAAAGTTTCCAGACATCGTTGGTCTAGAGTCTGATGTAAACAACACCGTATTCCCTTTTTTCAAGTGGAAAAATTTCGTCGTATTAAATATCGCTTTAAAAATAAATTGTCTTGTATTAAATGATTGTTTGCGGAAATACTTACGTAATTCTTTATATTTACGAACGATATAAATACTTTTAACTTCCGGAGTCGTTACAACAACATCAAGGACAAATTCATTAACATCGCTAGAAATTTCAGGTGTAACAGTATAAACCGTTTTCTTCGAAATGCCGCCTTTTCTAAATTCTTTTAGGTAAGTCTGCAATAAGAAATTGATTTTACCATTTTGTGTTTCTAATTCGTTGTATTCTTCTTCTTGTTCTGGCTTTAGATTTTGATATGCATCATTAATCACATCTGGGTTTAACTGTGCAATATAATCAAGTTCTTGCTCATTCACTAATAAGTACTTATCTTCAGGTAAGTAATAACCATTATCTAAGATAGCTACATTGAAACGACAAACGAATTGATTCCCATCTATTTTGACATCATTCGCCTTCATTGTACGTGTCTCAGTTAAATTTCTTAATACAAAATTACTATCTTCTAAATCTAGGTTTTCACTATGTCCTTCAACGAATAACTGAACACGTTCCCAATAGATTTTATCTATATATATCTTACTTTTAACCAACGTTAATTCATCCTTTTCTATTTACATAATCCATTTTAATACTGTTTTACCCCAAGATGTAGACAGGTCTGCTTCAAAAGCTTCTGTAAGATCATTAATTGTTGCAATTTCAAATTCTTGACCTTTTAACAACGCTAATTTATCTACAATATCTGGGTATTGAATGTATAAGTCTACAACATCTTGGAAATCTTTTGAACCACTTCGACTACTACCAATCAACGTTAGTCCTTTTTCCAATACTAGACGTGTATTAACTTCTACTGGGAACTCACTTACACCTAACAGTGCAATGCTTCCTTCTGGTGAAATGTAATCGATCATTTGATTTATGGCTGATTGACTACCGCGACCACCCACACACTCAAATGCATGATCAAATGTTAAGCCTTCAGGTATTTTATTAATAAAGAAGACATCATCAACAAATGAGAAGTGACTCAATTTATAATCTGTTTTACCAAAGACATATATTTTAGACTCTGGATATAATTTACGTAATAAAATGGCTGTAATGTAACCTAAGTTACCATCACCCCAAATACCAAATGTATTTTTATTTGAAATAGATTTCTTTTCAAAACGACGAATAGCATGCAAACTTACTGTTACAAGCTCTGTATATGAAATAATACTTAAATCAATATCATCAGGTAGTGGTACAGCTCTATCATGATTTAGCAACACAAAATCTTGCATAAACCCATCATGTCCACTTGATCTGAAGTAGCTCGATTTTAAATAGTTTTCAGCAATGACATCGTCTTTTTCTGTCGGCGTATTCGGTACCATAACTACTTTTGTACCTTTATTAAACACACCTTTACTGTCAAATACGACCTCACCAACACCTTCATGAATTAAAGACATTGGCAATTTCTGAGATAAGACATTCTCATCACGGCTACCAGTATAATATCTTTGATCGGCAGCACAAATTGACATATATAAAGGACGTACAATGACATAGTCACTGTAAATATCTACGTTGTTATACGTAACTTCAAATTGTCTAGGTGCAACTAATTGATATACTTGATTAATCATCGGCAATACCACCTCGAATAATAGCATTCGCTACTTTTAAATCGTAAGGTGTTGTTACTTTAATGTTATATAACTCACCTTTTACAAGTCGAACCGGTTTGTTTGTTTCTACAATAATCTTACAAGCATCAGATAAAATACTCTTTTGCTCATCACTCAACTGTGCATAGCTTTCTTTTAATAAATTAATATTAAACGATTGAGGTGTTTGACCTTGGTACATTTCATTACGCACTGGAATTGCATCAATCGTTTGATTATCTTTAGATGTAACAATCGTATCTATAGCATCAATCACTGTATCTACTGCACCGTACTCTAAAGCAGCTTGAATATTTTCTTTAATAATACGATGCGTTAAAAATGGTCTAACTGCATCATGTGTCACAATGACATCGTCATCGTTAATACCATTTGTTGATTCAATATGTTTAACGATATTCATAATTGTATCGTTACGATCGCTACCACCTTGAATGACTTCAATTCTTTCATCAGAAATTTTGAATTTTCTAAGTGTATCTTTCGTATGCGTCATCCATTGTTGTGGCGTCGCGATAATAATTTTTTCAAAATCATTAATTAAAATAAATTTTTCTAATGTATGGATTAAAATCGGTTTGTTGTCTAAATCTAAAAATTGTTTAGGTAAAGGTACGTTACCCATTCTTGAGCCTATACCTCCAGCTAGAATACCAGCGTATTTCATAAAATACTTCCTCCATTCAACTATATCTATATTTAATTATTTAAATTTCGTTGCATTTTTCAATTGAAAACTCATTTTAAAATCAAAACTCTAAATGTCTGTGTATTACTTAAAATTATACATATTTTGCTTATATTTTAGCATATTTTGTTTAAACCTATATTACATTATATCAGACGTTTTCATACACAAATAATAACATACAAGCAAACATTTGATAAAGTCCGTATAATTGTGTAAAAGTAAAAAGGCCATATAACAGTCCTTTTACGGTACAATGTTTTTAACGACAAAAACATACCCAGGAGGACTTTTACATGACCCAAGTACATTTTACACTGA